>NZ_JAWLNX010000003.1:286293-389363 GCF_035320975.1 Saccharopolyspora mangrovi
CCCCCCCCCCCGGGTTTCCCATGGCGCTGCCCCCCCCCCCCCCCCCCCCCCCCCGGGGGGGGGGGGGGGGGGGGGGGGGGCCCCCCGCGGCCCCCCCCACCCCGCTCTCCTGGTCCCGGATCGGTGGGCGGTTTCCACTGGGCATGGTTCGCCCGGTCAGCTCTCGCTGAAACTGCCCTGCTCCTGGGGTTTCGCGGCCCGGGACGGGTCCGCGGCCTTGGCGAGGGTGAGGAACAGGGCCGCCGCTGCCAGGCCGCAGAGGGCCAGGAGGTAGAGGCCCGCCGTGTCGGAGTTGAGGGTGGATTCGACCCACGTCTTGGCGACCGGGGCGACGAAACCGCCGAGGTTGCCCAGCGAATTGATCAGCCCGATGCCGGCCGCGGCGGCGGTTCCCGTCAGGTACGCGGCGGGGAAGGTCCAGAACACCGGCTGGACGGCGATGTAACCGGCCGCCGCCACCGACAGGCCCGCGATGGCCAGGAACGGGTTGCTGAACGCCGCCGAGGCGGCGATGCCGAGCGAGCCGACGGCCACGCAACCGGCCGCGACGAAGCGCTTCTTCGGCTGGGCCAGCCGGTCGGCCGCGGTGTTGACCACGATGTTGACCACGAGCGCGACCGTCCACGGGATCGCGGTGACCAGGCCGACCAGCAGCCCGACCTCGCTGCCGACCGCCTCCGACACCTGCGTGGGCAGGTAGAAGGTCATGCCGTAGACGCTGCACTGGATCAGGAAGTAGATCAGGCAGAAGTACAGCACCCGCGGGTCCACCAGCGCCGAGAGCAGCCGGTGCGGGCCGTGCTTCGCGTCGTCCTCGGCGTCCAGCGCGGTCCGCAGGGCGGTGCGCTGGTCGTCGGTGAGCCACTTGGCGTCCGCGGGGGAGTCGTCGAGGTAGAAGAAGGCCCACACGCCCACGACGCAGGCGATCAGGCCTTCGACGGCGAACATCCACTGCCAGCCCAGGACACCGGCCACGCCGTCGAGCTCCAGCAGGGCGCCCGACAGCGGCGCGCCCAGCACCGACGCCAGCGGGATGCCGAAGTAGAACAGCGCGTTGCAGCGGGCGCGGAAGGCGTGCGGGACCCAGTAGGTGATGTAGAGGATCACGCCCGGGAAGAACCCGGCTTCGGCGACGCCGAGCAGGAAGCGCATCAGGTAGAACAGGAACTCGTTGTTGACCAGCGACATCGCCGCCGAGATGAGTCCCCAGGTGACCATGATCCGGCACATCCACCAGCGGGCGCCGACCCGGGTCATGATCAGGTTGCTGGGCACCTCGAACAGCGCGTACCCGATGAAGAACAGGCCCGCGCCCAAGGCGTAGGCGGCGTCCGAGATTCCGGCGTGGGCCTGGAACTCCTCCTTGGCGAAGCCGATGTTGACGCGGTCCAGGAACGCGATGACGTACATCAGGAACAGGAACGGGATCAGCCGCACCATGACTCGGCGTACCGCTGCGTGCAGCGCCGGGGCGTCGGGTTGCACCTGGCCTCCTCGGTGAGGTTCGGTATGTCGAACGTTGTTCGTGATTTGGGTCACCGAGACTAGGAGTGCGGATCACCAGCGTCAACGGTGCTGTTCGAAATCGCAACCGTTGTTCGGTATTGCGGATGGACTATTGCGCGCGGACGCCCGAGCTGGTTACGTCGCCCCCATCCGCTGGAAACCACAGCACGGGAGGACGCGATGAGCACGCCGCGGCGCAGCGCCAGCTGGTTCGGGGCCTACGGGCGAGCGGGCATGACCGCCCGGTCCTGGGTGAAGAACCAGGGCTACAGCGACGAGGTGTTCGACGGCCGGCCGGTCATCGGCATCGGCACCACCTGGTCGGAACTGGCGCCGTGCAACGCGCACCAGCAACGCATCGCCGAATCCGTCAAGCGCGGCGTCTGGCAGGCGGGCGGATTCCCGCTGGAGTTCCCCAACATGGCGCTCGGCGAGACCCTGATGCGGCCGACGACCATGCTCTACCGCAACCTGCTGGCGATGCAGGCCGAGGAGACCATCCGCGCCAACCCGCTCGACGGCCTGGTGCTGCTGTCCGGCTGCGACAAGACCACGCCCGGACTGCTCATGGCGGCCTCCAGCGTCGACCTGCCGTCGGTGATGCTCACCGGCGGACCGATGCTCAACGGCAAGTACCGGGGCACCGACATCGGCTCCGGCACCGCCGTGTGGCAGGCCGAGGCGGACCTCGTGGCGGGCCGCATCGACCAGGAGGAGTGCTACTTCATCGAGGGCTGCATGTCCCGCTCCAACGGGCACTGCATGACGATGGGCACCGCCTCGACGATGGCCTGCGTCGTGGAAGCGCTGGGCATGCAGCTGCCCTACGCCGCGTCCTGGCCGGCGGTGGACGCCCGCCGCTACGCCACCGCGCAGCAGACCGGGCAGCGGATCGTGGAGATGGTCTCCGAGGACCTCAAGCCCTCCGACATCCTCACCCGCGAGGCGTTCCGCAACGCCATCCGCGCCAACGCCGCCATCGGCGGGTCCACCAACGCCGTGGTGCACCTGATCGCCATCGCCAAGCGGGTCGGCGTGGAGCTGACCGTCGACGACTTCGACCTCGACACCCGCGAGGTCCCGACGTTGGTGAACCTGCAGCCCAGCGGCAAGTTCCTGATGGAGGACTTCTGCTACGCGGGCGGCCTCCCCGCGGTGCTCAAGGAGCTCGGCGGGCTGGTCGACCGCGAGGCGATCACCGTCAGCGGCAAGACGATGGGCGAGAACATCGCCGACGCCGAGGTGCACAACCGCGAGGTCATCACCTCGTTCGACGAGCCGTTCCAGGCCGTGGGCACCGGCACCGCCGTGCTGCGCGGCTCGCTCGCGCCGGGCGGCGCGGTGATCAAGCAGTCCGCCGCTTCGCCCAGGCTGCTGGTGCACCGGGGCACGGCGATGGTGTTCGAGGACGTCGACGAGTACTACGCGGTCTGCAAGGACGACGACCTCGACGTCGACGAGAACACGGTGCTCGTGGTCCGCAACGCCGGCCCGAAGGGCTACCCGGGCATGCCGGAGGTCGCCAACGTGCCGGTGCCGAAGAAGGTGCAGGACGCCGGGTTCGACGACATCGTCCGCATCTCCGACGGCCGGATGAGCGGCACCGCCTACGGCACGGTCATCCTGCACGTCACGCCCGAGGCCGCCGCGGGCGGGCCGCTGGCGTTCGTCCGCACCGGCGACACCATCAGCATCGACGTGCCCAACCGGACGCTGGACCTGGAGATCCCGGACGAGGAGCTGGAGCGGCGCCGCTCCGAGTGGAAGGACCCGGACAACCCCTACGAGCGGGGCTGGCAGCGCCTCTACTACGACCACGTCCTGCAGGCCTCCGACGGAGCCGACCTCGACTTCCTGGTCGGCAAGTCCGGCAGCTATGTCCCCCGAGACGGCCACTGACGAACGGCCACTGAGGAACGGCGAACCGCGCTGAGCGACCCCTGCCCGGTCGCTCAGCGCGGTCAAGCGTTCCAATTTCGCGCGAAGTTCGAGTCCGAACTTCGGCCCTCGAACTTCGCGCGAAATTCGAGTCCTCAAGTCACCCGGAACTCCGCGCGTCATCCCAACGCGCCTTCGCCTCGGTGGGAAGTGCGTGGTCAGGCGGGGTGCCTTTCGAATTTCGCGCGAAGTTCGAGTCGGGACTGCGGCGCTCGAACTTCGCGCGAAATTCGAAGGGCCTGGTGGGGTCAGCGGCCGGCGGGGACTTGGGGGTCGCTCCAGCCGAGGTAGTTGGCGAAGTAGGAGGTGCTGTCGGCGTGGCCGATGGCGCCGTTGACGCTGCTGCTGTGGAAGCCGCCGTTGCCGTCGGCGATGCCGACGTGGCCGTACTCGCTGATGTTCCAGTAGACGAAGGCGCCGGCCGGGGGAGTGGAGCCGTCGGTGTGGGCCTTGCCCGCGGCGACCGCGCCGTTCCAGTGCTCGATGGCGGAGGGCCAGACGCCGGTGACACCCCAGGCGTTCTCGGCGGCCATCTCGCACATGCCCTCGTAGGAGGTGTCTCCCGCGCGGGCCTCGAACCACTCGACGGCGCCCTGGGCGGTGCCGTCGCCGGGCGCGAGCGGCGCGACGGCGGCTGACTGAACGGCCGGAGCCGCCGGAGCGGCGGCCAGCGCGGGCTGGGCGGCCAGCGGGGCGACGATCAGGGCGGTGGCGAGGGAGGTGGCGGCCAACCGGCCCAGACGATGATTCCTCACGATTTCCTCCGGAGATCGGTGAATCTCTAACGGACCTCCGGAACGTTATAGGTCCGGAATGTCGTGAGCCAGGGGGCCGTCCAGTTCTCGCCACGCCCCCTGCGGGCCGCGAAAACGGACGTCGTCCAGTCCGTTCGTCACGCTTCGGAACGGACGAGCACGGGGCGTCGAAACGGACCGCCCGAACCGGGCGAAGGCCGGCCGATCGCTGCTCGGATCGGCGTAGCGGCCGGGCGGCCGAACGGGTGGGCGACCATGAAGATGCGGCCACCAGTGGTACCGGTAGCCTGTCGCGACGTGCCTTCCGCGGTCGCGACTGCCCCGCCTCGACCCACCCAGGTCGAGCCGGTGGAGATCCAAGAGCTCGCCGATGAGATCGGCGCGCGCGTGGTGCGCGTACCCGGTTGTCCCGCCGCCGACGCGGCGGTCACCGGTGCCACACTCCGCGCCCAACACGTCCGTCCCGGCGACGTCTTCGCCGCCCTCCCCGGTGTCCGCGTGCACGGCGCGGACTTCGCCGAGCAGGCGCTGGCCGAGGGCGCGCACGCGGTGCTCACCGACGCCGAGGGCATCCTCCGCGCGGGCCTGACCGAGCACCCCGCGGTGCGCGCGGGCAAGGTCGCGCTGCTGGAGCACGACGACCCGCGCGGCGTCCTCGGCAGGGCCTCCGCGCTGATCTACGGCGACCCGTCCAGCAAGCTCAAGATCCTCGGCGTCACCGGCACGTCCGGCAAGACGACCACCAGCTACCTGCTGGAGTCCGCGCTCAACGCCGCGGGGCTGACCACCGGCCAGATCGGCACCGTGGAGACCCGGATCGCCGGTGAGCGCCTGGACAGCGCCTTCACCACCCCCGAGGCCCCCGACCTGCAGGCGCTGCTGGCGGTGATGGTCGAGCACGGCGTCAGCACGGTGGCGATGGAGGTCTCCAGCCACGCGCTGGCGATGGGCCGCGTGTCGGGCACCCGCTTCGCCGTGGGCGCCTTCAGCAACCTCTCCCAGGACCACCTGGACTTCCACCGCGACCTGGAGGACTACTTCCAGGCCAAGGCGCTGCTGTTCGACGGCCGCGCCGAGCGCGAGGTGGTCTGCGTGGACGGCGAGTGGGGGCGCAGGCTGGTCAAGTCCGGCACCGTCACCGTCTCCACCGAGTCGACCGGCGCCGACTGGACCGCCACCGACGTCACCGCCTACCCGACCGGCGAGCAGACCTTCACCGCGCACGGCCCCGACGGCGTCGAGATGCCGATCCGGCTGCGCCTGCCCGGCCCGTTCAACGTCGCGAACGCGCTGCTGGCGATCGGCGTGCTGCACGCGGCCGGGGTGCCGCTGGCCGCGATCGAGCAGGGGCTGGCCGAGGTCGACGTGCCCGGCCGCATGGAGCGTGTCGCGCTCGGGCAGGACTTCACCGCTGTGGTGGACTACTCGCACAAACCCGGTGCGGTTTCGGCCGTGCTGGACGCCGCGCGAGCGCAGGTCGACGGTGACGTCATCGTCGTGCTCGGCTGCGGAGGCGACCGGGACACCGCCAAGCGCCCGCTGATGGGCGAGGCCGCCGCGCGGCGGTCCGAGCTGCTGATCGTCACCGACGACAACCCGCGGAGCGAGGACCCGGCCGACATCCGGGCCGCGATGCTGGCGGGGGCCCAGGAGGTGCCCACCGGCGAGCGTGGTGAGGTGATCGAGATCGGCGACCGCCGGGCGGCCATCGTCGCCGCGGTCGAACGCGCCAAGCCCGGCGACATCGTCGTCGTCGCGGGCAAGGGCCACGAGACAGGACAGGAGGTGGCGGGCGTGGTGCACCCCTTCTCGGACCGGGAGGAGTTGGCCGCCGCGCTGCGCCATAGGCTTGGCCGCAACGAAGAAACCCAAGATCGTCGGGGGCGGGACGCGACAGCGGGCGCGTGAGCGCCGAAACGCTCATCCGCAGCAGACCAGGAGGCCGGGTGCGAACCCAGCCTGCCGGGCGCGGGTGTCCCGCAAGAACACCGAGGAGGCAGGTTGATCCGGCTCAGCCTCGCTGACATCGCTTCGGCGGTGGACGGCAGGCTTCACCGTGCGGAAGGTTCGGAGGTCGTCAGCGCCGGGGTCGAGTTCGACTCGCGCAAGATCGCCGAGGGCGGGCTGTTCGTGGCCGTGCCGGGAGAGCGCGTCGACGGGCACGACTTCGCCGCGCAGGCGATCGCCGACGGCGCGACCGGCGTGCTGGCCGCGCGCGAGGTGGACGCCCCCGCAGTGCTGGTGCCGACGGTGCCGGTCGAGGAGCGCTCCAGCGCGATGGCGCTGGCAGGCGACGCCGACGGCACCGGCGCGGCCGTGTTGGCCGGGCTGGCGAAGCTGGCCCGGCACGTCGTGGATCGGCTGCCGCAGCTGGCCGTCGTGGGCGTGACCGGCTCGTCCGGCAAGACGTCCACCAAGGACCTGATCGCGCAGCTGCTGACCCCGATGGGGCCGACCGTGGCGCCGCCCGGCTCGTTCAACAACGAGCTCGGCCACCCGTGGACCGTGCTGCGCGCCGACGAGCAGACCCGGCACCTGGTGCTGGAGCTGTCGGCTCGCGGCGTCGGGCACATAGCCGCCCTCTGCGAGGTCGCGCCGCCGCGCGTCGGCGTGGTGCTCAACGTCGGCCACGCGCACCTCGGCGAGTTCGGCTCGCAGGAGGCGGTCGCGCAGGCCAAGGGCGAGCTCGTCGAGTCGCTGCCCGCCGACGGAGTCGCGGTGCTCAACGCCGACGACCCGCTGGTCGCGGCGATGGCCGAGCGCACCCGGGCGCGCGTAGTGTTCGTCGGCGAGTCCCCGAACGCGCACGTGCGCGCCGCGGACATCGAGGTCGACGAGCTCGCGCGGCCGACCTTCACGCTGGTCACCGAGGCCGGCGAGCAGCGCGTGACGCTGCCGCTGTTCGGCGAGCACCACGTCGGCAACGCGCTGTCGGCCGCCGCCGTGGCGCTGGAGCTGGGCGCGACGCTGCCGCAGGTCGTCGAGCGGCTGGGCTCGATCCAGCGGGTCTCCGCGCGACGCATGGAGGTCGCCGAGACCCCGAACGGCGTCACCGTCGTCAACGACGCCTACAACGCCAACCCCGAGTCGGTGCGCGCCGCGCTGAAGACGCTGGCCGCGATGACCAGGGGCCGCCCCGCGCGGGCGTGGGCCGTGCTCGGGCCGATGGCCGAGCTCGGCGACGCCGACGTGGAAGCGCACGACGAGATCGGGCGGCTGGCCGTCCGGCTGAACATCGACCGGCTCGTGGTGGTCGGCGAACAGGCCCAGGCGATGCACCAGGCCGCGTCGCTGGAGGGGTCGTGGGGAGAGGAATCGGTGCTGGTTCCGGACATCGACGCCGCCGTCGCGCTGCTGCGCGCCGAGCTGCGTCCCGGTGATGTGGTCTTGACCAAGGCGTCCAACTCCGCCGGGCTGTGGCGGGTCGCGGAAGCCTTGTTCGCCGATGGCGGTAATGGGGAGCAGCAGCAGTGAAGCCGATTCTGATTTCCGCCGCGGTGGCGCTCGTCGTCTCGATCCTGTTCACGCCTTACCTGATCCGGGTGTTCTCCCGGCAGGGCTTCGGGCAGGAGATCCGCGAAGAGGTGCAGGGCACGCACGCCGCCAAGCGCGGCACGCCGACGATGGGCGGCATGGCCATCCTGGTCGCGATGTGGTGCGGCTACCTGGTCACCCACCTGATGCTGGGCGACCAGCCCACCGCCACAGGACTGCTGGTGCTGGGGCTGACCACGGCGCTGGGCATCGTCGGGTTCCTCGACGACTTCATCAAGATCCGCAAGCAGCGCAACCTCGGTCTGAACAAGACCGCGAAGCTGGTCGGCCAGCTGGTCGCCTCGGTGCTGTTCGCGATCCTGGCGATCCAGTTCCCGAACCGCAACGGCGTCACGCCGGCGTCGGTGGACCTGTCGTTCCTGCGGGACATCACGGTGATCTCGTTCGGCGCCGTCGGGTTCGTGATCTTCGCCTACATCGCGATCAGCGGCTGGTCCAACGCCGTGAACTTCACCGACGGCATGGACGGGCTGGCCGGTGGTACCGCGGCGATGGTGCTGGCGACCTACGTGCTGATCTCGTTCTGGCAGCTGCGCAACGACTGCTTCGGCGCCGGTCCGGCCCCGGGCTGCTACACGGTCCGCGATCCGCTGGACATCGCTGTGGTCGCCGCCGCGGGGATGGCCGCCTGCGTCGGGTTCCTGTGGTGGAACGCCGCGCCCGCGAAGATCTTCATGGGTGACACCGGCTCGCTGGCGCTGGGTGGTCTGCTGGCCGGTCTGTCGATGGCGACCCGCACCGAACTGCTGATGATCATCATCGGTGGCGTGTTCGTCGTCGAGGCGCTGTCGGTGGTGCTGCAGATCGTGGTGTTCCGGACGACCCGGCGACGGCTGTTCCGGATGGCCCCGTTCCACCACCACTTCGAGCTGGCGGGCTGGGCCGAGACCACGGTCATCATCCGGTTCTGGGTGCTGGCGGGCATCAGCTGCATGTTCGGCGTCGGCCTCTTCTACGCCGACTGGCTAGCCCTGGCTAGGTAGGGATGCCCATCTGTGGTCAACCTGCTTTGCGGTGCGGGTAGCGGAACCTGAGCGGCTCCGTGGACTGCGGGTGCCACTCCTGATGTATGTCCAATGCACGGCGGAGTGGCCGTCCTCGCCACGAAGCCGCTCAGAAATCCCCCGAAGGGGATGGCTCCGCGGTGCAAGTGCCTAGGGTGGGCTAAGCGGCTCCGCCGCTTGAGGACGTTGGTTCGGACGAAGACGAAGCAGGGAGGCGCAGTGGCTGCGAGCCGGTACCGAGGGTTGCGGGTGCTGGTCGCCGGTGCCGGGGTGTCCGGGCGGTCGGCGGCGGAGGCGCTGCTGGCGGCGGGCGCGGAGGTGACGGTGACCGACGGCTCCGCCGACCGGCTGGCCGCGCTCGCCTCGCTGGAAGCCCAGGGCGCGCAACTGGTCACCGGGCTCGACGTCCCGTCGGAGGGCACCGACCTGGTCGTCACCAGCCCCGGCTGGCGTCCCGACGCGCCGCTGCCCGCGGCCGCAGCGGCGGCCGGCGTCGAGGTGATCGGCGAGGTCGAGCTCGCCTGGTGGCTCGACCAGGAGAAGCCCGAAGGTCCTGCGACCTGGCTCGCGGTGACCGGCACCAACGGCAAGACGACCACCGTGAGCATGCTGGAGTCGATCCTGCGCGCCCACGGCGACGACGTCGTGGCCTGCGGGAACGTGGGCCTGCCGGTGGTGGACGCGGTCCGCGCCGGGCACCGGGTGCTGGCGGTGGAGCTGTCCAGCTTCCAGCTGCACTGGCAGTCCGCGCTGCGCCCGAAGGCCGCCGCGGTGCTCAACCTCGCCGACGACCACCTCGACTGGCACGGCTCGCTGGAGTCCTACGGCGAGGCCAAGGCGAAGGTGTTCGCGGGCAACGAGGTCGCGGTGTTCAACGCCGACGACGAGTGGTCCGCCCGGCTCGTCGAGCCCGCCGGTGGGCGGCACGTGTCGTTCACCCTCGCCGCCCCTGCGGAGGGCCAGCTCGGGGTCGCCGAAGAACAGCTGGTGGACCGCGCTTTCGGCGAGGACGTGGTGCTCGCCGAGCTGTCCGAGGTGCGCCCGGCGGGCCCGCACAACGTCGCGAACGCGCTGGCGGCGGCCGCGCTGGCCCGCGCCCACGGCGTCGCGCCGGAGGCCGTGGCCGAGGGGCTGCGCACCTTCGAACCCGGCGCGCACCGCTCGGTGCTCGTCACCGAAGCCGCCGGGGTGTCCTATGTGGACGACTCGAAGGCGACCAACCCGCACGCCGCCGACGCCGCGCTGCGCGCCCACGACTCCGTCGTCTGGATCGCGGGCGGCCTGCTCAAGGGCGCCGACGTCGACGACCTCGTCCGCGCCAACACCGGGCGGCTCGCCGCGGTGGTGCTGATCGGCCGCGACCGCGCCGAGTTCTCCGCCGCTCTCGGCCGACACGCCCCGGATGTGCCCGTGCACGAGGTCGCAGCGGGGGACGATGCGGGCATGCTTGAAGCGGTTCGCCTGGCTCATGACTGCGCGCGGCCCGGCTCGGTGGTGCTGCTCGCCCCGGCCGCCGCGTCGATGGACATGTTCACCGACTACGCCCACCGCGGCCGGGCCTTCGCCGACGCCGTGCGCGCAGTGCTGTCCGAAACCCCGGCGGCGACGACCCGCGGCGGGTGATCCGGTGGCCACCGCTGCGACGAAGACCGCTGCCGCGCGAGAACCCCGCAAGCGCGCCGGGATGACCGTGCTGTCCACGCTGACGGCCTGGCTGACCCGCCCGCTGGCCTCGTTCCACCTGCTGCTGGCCGTGTTCGGCCTGCTCACGGTGTTCGGCCTGGTGATGGTGCTCTCGGCGTCCAGCGTCGACTCGTTCAACAAGGACGGCTCGTCCTACAGCGTGTTCGTCAAGCAGGTCATGTACTGCGGCGCCGGGCTCGTGCTGTTCTACGTCGCGCTGCGCGCCCCGGTGCGCCTGCTGCGCCGCTACAGCCTCGGCATCCTGGCCGTCTGCCTCGCGCTGCTGGTGCTCGTGCTGATCCCCGGCGTGGGCACCGAGCTCAACGGCGCGCGCAGCTGGTTCGTCGTCGCGGGCGTGTCCTTCCAGCCGGTGGAGTTCGCCAAGGTCGCCTTCGCGCTGTGGGGCGCGCACGTGCTGGTCACCAAGCGCGGCCTGATGACCCAGTACCGCCACCTGCTGGTGCCCGTGGTGCCCGCCGCGCTGCTGATGTTCACGCTCGTGATGCTGCAGCCCGACCTCGGCTCGACGATCACGCTGTTCGTGGTGCTGCTGGCGCTGCTGTGGTTCGCCGGAGCGCCGCTGCGGCTGTTCCTGATGATGGCGCTCGGCGCGATCACCGGCGGCATCGTGCTGGCGATGATCGCCGAGTACCGGATGGCGCGGCTGACGTCGTTCCTCGACCCGGCCTCGGACCCGTCCGGCAACGGCTACCAGGCCATGCAGGCGCTGTTCGCGCTCGCCGACGGCGGGCTGATGGGCCGCGGCCTCGGCCAGGGCTGGTCGAAGTGGCAGTACCTGCCCAACGTGCACAACGACTACATCTTCGCGGTCATCGGCGAGGAGCTCGGGTTCATCGGCTGCGCCGTGGTGCTGATGCTCTACGCCACCACCGCCTACGTGGGCATGCGCATCGCCTTCCGCAACACCGACCCGTTCATCCGGCTGGTCGCGGCGACCCTGACCACCTGGCTGGTCGGCCAGGCGGTGATCAACATCGGCTACGTGGTCGGCCTGCTGCCCACCACCGGCCTGCCGCTGCCGCTGATCTCCTCCGGCGGATCCTCCGTGGTGACCAGCATGCTGGTGTTCGGGCTGCTCGCGAACTTCGCCCGGCACGAACCCGAAGCCATCGCCGCGCTACGGTCTCTGGGACCGGGGCGGGTCGGTAGGCTGCTGCGACTGCCCACCCCGGCGCCGTACCGTCCGCCGGCCAGGCGGAAGACTTCCCGGCCCGTCCCCCGGACCCGGCCCGGCGCCAAGAGCGCGGGCGCGTCCGGAACGCGCCGGAGCGGAGCAGAACCCCGCGCACGAGGTGCGCGCAGCGGGCCCGGCTCCCGGGCTCAGACACGAGGAGGACACCGTTGAGCGGGGACCAGACGGTTCGCATCCAGCAACTGGGCGGACCGCAGGGCGCTGCGATGGGCATGCGCCGGCTGTCGGTGGTGGTCGCCGGAGGCGGCACCGCGGGGCACATCGAACCGGCCCTGGCGCTGGCCGACGCGGTACGACGCGTCCGTCCCGACGCCCAGATCACCGCCCTGGGCACCGAACGAGGACTGGAGAACCGGCTGGTCCCGGCTCGCGGGTACCCGCTCGAGCTGATCCCGCCGGTGCCGATGCCCCGCAAGCCCAACGCCGACCTGCTCAAGCTGCCGCTGAAGGTGCGCGAGTCGGTCCACCAGACCCGCGACGTGCTCGACAAGGTCGGCGCGCACGTGGTCGTCGGTTTCGGCGGCTACGTCTCGCTGCCGGCCTACCTCGCCGCCCGCGGCCGGGTGCCGATCGTGGTGCACGAGGCCAACGCCCGCGCCGGACTCGCCAACAAGGTCGGCGCCAAGCTCGCCACCCGCGTCCTGTCGGCCACCCCCGACAGCGGGCTGCCCGGCGCGCAGACCATCGGCATCCCGCTGCGCGAGTCGATCACCCGGCTGGACCGCTGGAAGCTGCGCATGCAGGCCCGCCAGCACTTCGGGCTGCACCCGCACGCCCCGACCGTCCTGGTCTTCGGCGGTTCGCAGGGCGCGCAGACGCTCAACACCGCCTTCTCCGGCGCCGCGCAGGCCCTCGGCCGGGCGGGCATCGGCGTGCTGCACGCCCACGGGCCCAAGAACAGCGTCGCCATCCAGCAGGTCATGGGCGCGCCGATCTACCGGACCGTGCCGTACTTGGAGCAGATGGACCTCGCCTACGCCGCCGCCGACCTGGTGGTGTGCCGCTCTGGCGCGATGACCGTCGCCGAAGTCTCCGCCGTCGGCCTGCCCGCGGTGTTCGTGCCGCTGCCGCACGGCAACGGCGAGCAGGCGCTCAACGCCCAGCCCGTGGTCAGCGTCGGAGGCGCCCGGCTGGTCGCCGACGCCGAGCTGACGCCGCAGCGGGTCATCGACGAGATCATCCCGATGGCGCTGGACGCGCAGCGGTTGCAGATGATGAGCCAGGCGGCGATGAGCAGCGGCCACCGCGAGGCCGACCAGGTGCTCGCCCGCATCGTGATGGAGGTGGCGGGTCAATGACCGCCGACATGGACCGACTGCTCGAGCGGGTCCACCTCGTGGGCATCGGCGGGGCCGGGATGAGCGGCATCGCCCGCATCCTGCTCGCCCGCGGCCGCCAGGTCTCCGGCTCCGACGCGCGCGACTCGCGCACCGTCCTGGCGCTGCGCGCCCAGGGCGCCAGCATCGGGATCGGGCACCACGCCGAGAACCTCGACCTGCTCGACCAGGAACCGACGGCCGTGGTGGTCTCCACCGCGATCCGCCCGGACAACCCCGAGCTCGTCGCCGCCCAGGAACGCGGCATCACGGTGCTGCGCCGGGCCGAAGCGCTGGCCGGGCTGATGTCCGACCACCGCGTCGCCTGCGTCGCGGGCACCCACGGCAAGACCTCGACCACCTCGATGCTCACCGTCGCGCTGCAGCACTGCCGCGTCGACCCGTCGTTCGCCATCGGCGGCGACCTCAACGAGTCCGGCGCCAACGCCCACCACGGCGACGGCGGCGTCTTCGTCGCCGAAGCCGACGAGAGCGACGGCTCGTTCCTGGTGTTCTCGCCGTCGGTGGCGGTGGTGACCAACGTCGAACCCGACCACCTCGACCACCACGGCACCGCCGAGGCCTACACCAAGGTCTTCGAGGACTTCATCGCCCGCATCGAACCGGGCGGCGTGCTCATCGTCTGCTCCGACGACCCGGGCGCGGAAACCCTCGCCGCGCAAGCGGAATCGGCCGGTGTGCGGGTCCGCCGCTACGGCGCCTCGGCGACCGCCGACGGCGATGCCCGGCTGGCCGGGTACCGCGCCGACCACGGCGTCGGCGTGGTGTCGGTGGAGCTCGTCGGCGTGGCGCCCGAGTTGATCGACGTGCAGGTCGCCGTCCCCGGCGAGCACATGGCGGGCAACGCCGTCGCCGCGCTGCTGGCCGGCCTGGAGCTCGGCGCCCCGCTGGAGGGGATGCTGGAGGGCCTGGCCGCGTTCGGAGGCGTGCGCCGCCGCTTCGAGTTCAAGGGCCGGGTCGACGGGATCCGCGTCTACGACGACTACGCCCACCACCCGACCGAGGTCGCCGCGCAGCTGCGCGCGGCCCGCCCGGTCGCCGGTTCCGGCCGGCTCGTCGTGGTGTTCCAGCCGCACCTGTTCTCCCGGACCGCCACCTTCGCCGCCGAGTTCGCCGAGGCCCTCGGCCTGGCCGACGAGGTCGTCGTGCTCGACGTCTACGGCGCGCGGGAGGACCCGCAGCCCGGCGTGACCGGCAAGCTGATCTCCGACGCGATCCCGCTGCCCGCCGAGCACGTGCACTTCGAGCCGTCGTTCACCGACGCAGGTCCCCGCGTCGCGGGCCTGGTGCGGCCCGGCGACCTGGTGCTGACGATGGGCGCCGGTGACGTGACCATGCTCGGCCCGGAGATCCTCGCTGAGCTCGACCGGGCCGCCGGTTCCGGCGGCAACGGCAACGGGGAGGAGCAGGGGTGACCGATCGGGGCGCGGCGGAGCGAGCGCGGCGCCGTCCGGTGCGCCGGGACGCGCCGCCCGCTCCTGCCTGGCGGCGCTTCCTGCTGCCGGGCCTGCTGGCGGTGGCGACCATCGGCTTTCTGGTCGTGTACTTCTCGCCGCTGCTGGGCGTGCGGGCGGTGCAGGTGGAGGGCAACCGGAGCCTGGACTCCGACGCGGTGGTGAAGGCCGCCGAGGTCGCCGAGGGCACGCCGATGCTGCGTGTCGATCCCGAGCAGATCCGGGAGCACCTGCACGCGCTGCCCAAGGTCGCTGACGCCCAGGCGGTGCTGGACTGGCCGTCCACGGTGCGCATCCAGGTCACCGAACGCGCCCCGGCCGCCTACTTCCGCGCCACCGACGGCGTCCGGCTGCTCGACGTGGCCGGAGTCCCGTTCGAGACGGTCGCCGACCCGCCCACCGGGGTGCCGGAGCTGCGGGCTCCCAAGGCCTCCGCCGACGACCCCGCCACCCGCGCCGCGCTGTCGGTGCTGGTCGCGCTGCCGGTTCCGGTCCGCGCGGAGGTGACCGCGGTGCACGCGCAGAGTCAGAACGACATCCGGCTGGAGCTCAACGGCGGTCGCAGCGTCGACTGGGGATCGGTGAAGGAC
Source organism: Saccharopolyspora mangrovi (assembly GCF_035320975.1). Lineage (NCBI taxonomy): Bacteria > Bacillati > Actinomycetota > Actinomycetes > Pseudonocardiales > Pseudonocardiaceae > Saccharopolyspora > Saccharopolyspora mangrovi. The sequence continues at coordinate 301,329 of NZ_JAWLNX010000003.1, forward strand.
ACCGAGCGCAAGGCGCTGATCCTGCCGCCGCTGCTGACCCGCCCGGGCAAGGTCTACGACGTTACGACACCCGCGCTGCCCACCGTCGCCTGAACGGCCGTCACCGACCGGTACCGGATCAAGATCGTTCCGCTCGCGCTACCGTGTGCAGCGTGTTCAGGGTGAGTGGTGAAGCGCCGGAGGCGGTCTTCTCCGGAGGGTCCGGTGCGGCGGAGCGGACCCGCCGCTTGCGACCCGTCCCCCCACCGGCGCCGCCGGTTCCCCGGGCACCGGCCGTGGACCTCGCCGAAGCCGAGGAGTTCCTGCGGCTGTTCCACGCCGAGAACCGCGTCGAAGGCCCGATCCAGCAGCGGCTGGCGCGGATGCGCTACGAGGTCGAGACGACCGGCACCTACCGGCACACCCCCGACGAGCTCGCCTACGGCGCGAAGGTCGCCTGGCGCAACAGCGCCCGCTGCATCGGCCGGCTCTACTGGCGCAGCCTGAAGGTCCGCGACCTGCGCGACGTGCACACCGTCTCCGGAGTCGCCGCGCACTGCGTCGAGCACCTGCGGATGGCCACCAACGGCGGCAAGATCCGGCCGGTGATCAGCATCTTCCCGCCGGAGACCCCGCAGCGCCCGGCGCCGCGGATCTGGAACGAGCAGCTGATCCGCTACGCCGGCTACCGCAACCCGGACGGCTCCGTGCTCGGCGACCCGCGCTACACCCGCTTCACCGAGGCCGTCACCGGTTTCGGCTGGCGAGCTCCCGCCCGGCGCAGCGGTTTCGACCCGCTGCCGCTGGTGGTGGAGACCCGCGAGGAGGGCGCGCACATGTTCGCGCTGCCCCCGGACGCGGTCCACGAGGTGCCGATGACCCACCCGGACCTGCCGTGGTTCGCCGAGCTCGGCCTGCGCTGGCACGCGGTTCCGGTCATCAGCAACATGCGGCTGAGCATCGGCGGCGTCTCGTACCCGGCCGCGCCGTTCAACGGCTGGTACATGGGGACCGAGATCGGCGCCCGCAACTTCGGCGACACCGACCGCTACGACCTCGTCCCGGTCGTGGCCCAGCGGCTGGGCCTGGACACCTCCCGCGAGAACACTCTCTGGCGGGACCGCGCGATGGTGGAGCTCAACCGCGCCGTCCTGCACTCCTACCAGCAGGCCGGGGTGACGATCACCGATCACCACACCGAATCCCACCGCTTCCTCACCCACCTCGCGAAGGAGGAGTCGGCGGGCCGCAAGTGCCCGGTCGACTGGTCCTGGATCGTCCCGCCGATGTCGGGCTCGCAAACCCCGGTCTTCCACCGCTACTACGACGAGGAAGCCCCCGGCCCCAACTACTTCGGGGACGAAGAAGCCACCCGGAGGGCCCTCTCCGGAGGCCCACCCCACTTCACCTGAGCCCCAGGGCTTCAGCGTAGGCATGGGGGTCTGTTGCTCGTCATTGGTCTGCGCAGTTGTAGCCCGGAGCGGTGAGGCAGAACGGTGATCGCAGGGGACTTTGGTTCGTCCTGCTGACTGAGCGTTGTGGATATCCCAATTTCGCTGCAGTGGCAGACCGTTTGTGCGGTGTGAAGCGAAAGTGGTTTCCCTGCAACGAAACATCGATAAGATAAACGTGTGAATCTCCGGTACAAGTTCCGCTTGTACCCGACGCCTGGTCAGCAGGCGGCGCTGGCTCGGGCGTTCGGGTGCGCTCGAGTGGTCTTCAACGACGCCATCGCCGCCCGGCAGGATGCTTACGAAGCCGGGGAGAAGTTCCCTTCCGCAGCGGAGTTGTCCGAGAGACTGATCACCGATGCGAAGAGAGCCTGCGAACGGTCGTGGCTGGGTGACGTGTCGTCCGTGGTGCTGCAACAGGCACTGCGTGACGTGGATCGGGCGTACAGCAACTTCTTCGACTCGATCAGCCGAGGCGATCTGGCGAGGCGAAGCCCTTGTATCCAGGCGCGGTAGGAAGCACGGTTTACCAAACCGTGTGGAAGTCAATACGCTTATCAGTAGGCCCGGAGTCCGAGCTCTACGGCCTCGGCTGGCCGAACGAGCTCACGCTGGCCAACGTGGTCCACGTGCTCACCGAGGTGCCGTTCCTGCGCTACCTGGCCAACAGCGCGTTCGTCGCGGTCACGGTCACCGTCATCGCCCTGCTCCTGCACTTGATGGCCGCCTACGCGCTGGCCCGGTTGTCGTTCCGGGGGCGCGGTTTCGCGTTCGCCTCGGTGGTGGCGACGCTGCTGATCTCGCTGCCGGTGATCCTGGTGCCGCTGTTCATGGTGGTCCGCGCCTTGGGACTGGTGGACACCTACGCGGGCCTGATCGTGCCGGGCCTGTTCAACGCCTTCGGCGTGTTCCTGCTGCGCCAGTTCTACCTCGGCGTTCCCCGCGAGCTGGAGGACGCCGCCCAGCTGGACGGGTGCGGCCACTGGCGCATCTACTGGCACGTGGTGCTACCGCTGAGCCGCCCGATGCTGGCCGCGCTGGCGGTGCTGTTCTTCCTGGCCAACTGGAACTCGTTCCTGTGGCCGCTGGCGGTGGCCCAGGACGAGTCGCTGCGGGTGGTCCAGGTCGGCATCGCCTCGCTTCAGGGCCAGTACGCCTCGAAGATGCACTACGTCATCGCCGCCGGGGCGCTCGCCGCCCTGCCCACGGTCCTGGTCTTCCTGTTCGGCCAGCGCTGGCTGGTCCAATCCCTCAAGACCACCGGCCTCCGCTGACCAGCAACGCAGTCCCGGCAACACGGATTACCGCCGTATTCAGGGACCTGATTACGCCGGTAATCGGGGACCTGATTACCGGCGTAATCGGGGTTCGAGAGGTGAGTGGGCACCCTCTGTCGGGGGTGGGTCGTAGCGTTGGGGTGTGCGGGCGGCTCGGTTGGTGTCGTTGTTGTGCTTGTTGCAGGTCCGGGGGTCGATGACCGGGCCTGAGCTGGCGCGCGAGCTGGAGGTCTCGGAGCGGACCGTGGCGCGGGACGTGCTCGCGCTGGCCGAGGCCGGGGTGCCGGTGTACGCCGAGCGCGGGCGCGGCGGCGGGTACCGGCTGCTCGGCGGGTACCGGTCCAAGCTCAACGGGTTGCACCGGCAGGAGGCCGAGGCGCTGTTCCTGTCCGGGGTGCCGGGGGCCGCGATCGACATGGGCTTGGGCGAGGCGGTCGAGACCGCGCGGCGCAAGACCGCTGCCGCGCTGGCGCCGCCGTTCCAGGACGCGCCGCAGCGGGTGGGGCAGCGGTTCCACCTCGACGCGCCCCGCTGGTTCCGCGAAGCCGAAACTCCCTCAGCGCTGCCGGAGATCGGCCGGGCGGTGTGGCGCGACCTGCGCATCACCGCCGACTACCAGCGCGGCGAGCGGCTGGTCCGCCGCGAGCTCGAACCGCACGGTCTCGTGCTCAAGGCTGGGGTCTGGTACCTGGCCGCGCGCTGCGACGGACGGTTCCGGACCTACCGGGTCGACCGGTTCCGCGAGGTCAGCGCGGGGGAGGGGTTCGACCGCGACGAGTCCTTCGACCTCGCCGAGTTCTGGGAGCGCACCGCCGAGGAGTTCGCGCGCTCGCTGCTCACCCTCGACGTCGAGATCCGCCTCAGCCCCACCGGACTCCGCCGGCTGCACGCCACCGTCGACGGTCCCGCCGCGGCCGAAGCCGAGGCAGCCGCCGGTGAACCCGACGAGCACGGCTGGGTCCGCACCGCGTTCCGGGCCGAATCGTTGCAGGTCGCGTTCTCCCAGATCCTCGCGCTCGGCCCGGAAGCCGAGGTCCTGGCACCGGAACCGCTGCGCCAGGACCTGGCTCGAGCCGCCGAGCGCTTCGCCGCGCTCTACCGGTAGTCGGCGACGTCGCCCTGCCCGTCGACCCACTCGACCTCCAGCGCGAACCGCCAGCAGTCCGGCTGCGAGCCGTCGGTGTCGGTGAAGCCGTACTCCTTGGCCAGGAATCCGCTGGACAGCGACTGGGTGTTCCAGCGCGCCACGTCCGGATCGCAGGCCAGCGCCACGACCGCGCGGCCCACGTAGGCGGGGGACTCGGCGATGGCGAAACCCGGTGGGGCGATCGTGGACTCGCGCCAGTTCTCCTCGGTCACGCCGTAGTGCTCCAGCATCATCTCCGAGCGCAACCACCCCGGGGTCAGCGAGACGGCGGTGCCGCCCAGCTTTGCCAATTCCTCGCCCTCGGCGCGCGCCAGCCGGTGCATCGCGGTCTTGGCGACGTCGAAGAAGGCACCGCACCAGTTGCGGTAGAACTTCTCGTGCACCTCGGCGGTGCCGTCGGTGAGCTCGACGACCAGCCCGCCCGGACGCTTGCTCAGCAGCGCCAGCGCGAAGTGGGCGGTGATCATGTGGGCCTCGATGCCGGTGCGCAGCCGCTGCAGGCCCTTGGTCAGGTCCTGCTCCCAGATCGGCCTGTCCCAGTCCATCAGGTGCTCGCCGCCCAGGTCGTTGACCAGCACGTCCAGCTGCCCCTGCTCGGATTCGACGCGGCGCAGGAGCTCTCGCACCTCCTCCGGGACCGTGTGGTCGACGCGGACGGCGATGCCCTCACCGCCGGCGCGGGTGACCATCTCGGCGGTGTCCTCAATGGTCTCCGGGCGGTCGTAGTCCGAGCGCTGGGCGCGCGTCGTGCGGCCGGTGCAGTACACCGTCGCGCCGGCTTCGCCGAGCTGCACCGCGATCCCGCGTCCGGCGCCGCGCGTCGCGCCCGCCACCAACGCGACCTTGCCTCGCAAATCCCCTGCCATGTCCACCGTTCCTCCGGTCGTCCTCGGTTCGGGAGCAGACGTTGGCAGCTGAACCAGACACCTGCAGTCCGGATTTCCCGGCGCTGTCCGCTGCGAAGAAGCCGTTGTGGAATCGCTACTGCCTCAACCGGGTGAGCGGGTGGCCAGGTACGGTGTTCGTTGTGGTGATCACGTTCGCGACGGGGTCATCGCAAGGGGAGGAACGAGAAACTGGGCTCGCTGCGGCAACGGGCGGACCCGCTGAGCGACACGGACGACGTCGGGGCGGAAACGACGAGGTGCACAGCACAAAACTGCTGCTACCGAAACCGGCGTGGCTGCTGGACGCAGGGGCGCGATCGCGCCTACGGTCCGGACCGGGCACGGGGTCGGGTGTACTGCCAATCCCGCGCCGGCGACCAGGGGGAGCCGCATCGGCGGCACCGGCTCAGCGGCCGTCCCGGCGGTCGATGCAGAGAGCACACCAGCCACGATCAGGAAGGCGGATCCGATGACGCCCCCGCACAACTATCTCGCGGTGATCAAAGTCGTCGGCATCGGTGGCGGCGGCGTCAACGCCGTGAACCGCATGATCGAGGTCGGGCTCAAAGGTGTCGAGTTCATCGCGGTGAACACCGACGCGCAGGCCCTGCTGATGTCCGATGCCGACGTCAAGCTCGACATCGGGCGTGAGCTCACCCGCGGTCTCGGCGCCGGTGCCGCACCGGAGGTCGGCCACAAGGCCGCCGAGGACCACGCGGAGGAGATCGAAGAGGTCCTCAAGGGCGCCGACATGGTCTTCGTGACCGCCGGTGAGGGTGGCGGCACCGGAACCGGTGGCGCCCCGGTGGTCGCCAACATCGCGCGCAAGCTCGGTGCGCTGACCATCGGCGTGGTGACCCGGCCGTTCTCCTTCGAGGGCAAGCGCCGCGCGTCCCAGGCCGAGCAGGGCATCAAGGAGCTGCGCGACTGCTGCGACACCCTGATCGTCATCCCGAACGACCGGCTGCTGCAGCTCGGCGACATCGGCGTGAGCCTGATGGACGCGTTCCGCTCGGCCGACGAGGTGCTGCTGTCCGGTGTCCAGGGCATCACCGACCTGATCACCACGCCGGGTCTGATCAACCTCGACTTCGCCGACGTCAAGAGCGTCATGTCCGGCGCGGGCAGCGCGCTGATGGGCATCGGTTCGGCGAGGGGTGATGGCAGAGCGGTCGAAGCCGCGCAGAAGGCGATCAACTCGCCGCTGCTGGAGGCCTCGATGGAGGGCGCCCACGGCGTTCTGCTGGCCATAGCGGGCGGTTCGGATCTCGGCCTGTTCGAGATCAACGAGTCGGCGTCGCTGGTCCAGGAGTCCGCGCACCCCGAGGCCAACATCATCTTCGGTACGGTCATCGACGACTCGCTCGGCGACGAGGTCCGGGTCACGGTGATCGCGGCCGGGTTCGACTCCGGCACGCCGACGCACAAGAAGCTGGAGCCGACCCGGGTCGGCGGTCGCAGCGAGGAGGGCGAGGCGCCCGCGCCGAAGGCCGACAAGCCCGCGGCCACGACCGGCACCGAGACGCAGCAGCAGGCCCCGGCCGCGCCGAGCACCCCCGCTCCGGCGCAGCCCGCGCCGGCTCCGGCTCAGCCGGTCCAGCACTCGGAGCCCGCACCCGCGCAGCCTTCGACCCCGCCGCAGGTCGAGCAGCAGCCGGCGGCCCCGCAGCAGCAGGCCCCGGCGCCGCAGCAGACCGGCTACCAGCAGTCCAGCCAGCCGCAGAGCTCGCAGCCGAGCCAGCCGCAGCAGCGGTCCTACGGCAGCGACGGCTCGTCGACCGGTCAGCCGGGCGTGTCGGTTCCGGGCCGCACCAGCGGTTACCCGACGCACTCCAGCGGAACCGGTGCGGCCCGTCCGGGCGGGCTGCCGAACCGGGCCGTCCCGGTGGGCGACGACACCGACGACGACGTCGACATTCCGCCGTTCATGCGGCGCTGACGCGTAGGCGAGAATCGACACCGGAGACCGCGGGTTTCCGGTGTCGATTTTTCTTTTCGGGAGGCTGGGCAAGTGCGGATTCGGCGCGTGACGACCACGCGGGAGGGCGGCAGCTCCAAGGCGCCGTTCGACTCCTTCAACCTCGGCGGCAAGGTCGGTGATGCGCCGGAGGCGCTCGCGGCCAACACCCGCAAGCTGGCCGAGGGCATCGGCCTGCCCGAGGACCACCTGGTGTGGATGGAGCAGATCCACGGCCGCACCGCGACCGTCGTGGACGGCCCGCAACCCGCGGCGGTGGAGGCCTCCGATGCGCTGGTGACGGCTCAGCCGGGGCTCGCGCTGATCGCGCTGACCGCCGACTGCGTCCCGGTACTGCTGGGCGACCCCGAGGCCGGGGTGATCTCCGCGGTGCACGCCGGGCGCGTGGGCGCGCGGATCGGGGTGCTGGTGGAGGCCCTGAAGGCGATGCGCGAGGCCGGGGCCCGGCTGGACCGGGTGGAGGCGTTGATCGGGCCCGCCGCCTGCGGTGCGTGCTACGAGGTGCCGCCGGAGATGCAGGCCGATGTCGAGAAGCACCTGCCGGGCAGCGCCTGCAAGACCCGCAAGGGCACCACCGGCCTCGACCTGCGCGCCGGGCTGTACGAGCAGCTGGCGCAGGTTGGCATCGCCAAGGTCGGCGTCGACCCGCGCTGCACGATGGAGACCCCGGAGCTGTTCAGCCACCGCCGCGACAACGGCAAGACGGGCCGCTTCGCGTCGGTGATCTGGATGGAGGACGAGTGACGCCCGAGCAACGTCGTGCGGAGCTGGCCGAGTCGCTGGCGGAGGTGCGGGAGCGGTTGGCCGAGGCGTGCCGCGCCGCCGGTCGATCTCCGGAGGAGGTCGAGCTGCTGGCTGTGACCAAGACCTTCCCCGCATCCGATGTGGCACTTCTCTCCGATCTCGGGTTGTCCGCGTTCGCCGAGAACCGGGAGCAGGAGGCGCGCGGCAAGGTCGCGGAGTTCGCCGAGCTGCGCCCGCAGGCCTCGCCGCGCTGGCACATGGTCGGCCAGTTGCAGCGGAACAAGGCGCGAGCGGTGGCCCGCTGGGCCGACGTGGTCGAGTCGGTCGACAGCGAACGGCTCGCCGAGGCGCTTGCCCGCGCAACCGCCAACGCCCTCGAATCGGGCGACCGGGAGCGCCCGCTGGACGTGTTGGTGCAGGTCAGCCTGGACGGCAGCACCGGTAGGGGTGGCTGTAGACCGGAGGACGTTCCCCGGCTCGCCGAAATGATCGCCGGAACGAGCGAACTTCGGTTGCGGGGAGTGATGGCTGTCGCTCCACTGGGTGGCGATGCTGCTGTGGCTTTCAACACACTTTCGTTGATCTCCGAGCGCTTGCGAGTCGATCACCCCGAAGCTGTTGATGTGTCAGCGGGGATGTCCGGCGACCTGGAGAGTGCTGTTGCCCACGGCTCGACCAGGGTGCGTGTCGGAACCGCGCTGCTCGGTGGGCGGCGGTTAACCTCGCCGTAGCCGTCAAAAGGGGGTCGAAGGCCGGCCGCCTCGTGCTCGGTGTCAGGGAGCCGCAGAGGAAGGGCATGCCGATGAGCGCTCTGCACAAGTTGAAGGCCTACTTCGGCATGGTCCCGGCCGACGAGGTGGACGAGTACGAGGACGAGATCGCCTACCACGACCGGTACGACGATGATCGTCCTGCGTACGACTCCCGTCCGACCTACGGGGACCGGGCCGCTTACGACGACGACCGGGGTGCGCCCCGGCGCAGGTCCTCGGGCACCCGCGGCGGCTTCCAGGCCGACGCGGAGACCGAGTCCTACGCCGAGGAGTTCCGGGAGCCGCCGCGACCCCGGCGGCAGTGGGCGTCGGAAACGGCGTCACGCAGCACTCTGCCCAACGATCAGCCGCGAAGTGACGGCGTTTCGCGTCTGCGGGCGGTGACCGACACCGGTACTCAGTTCAACTTGAGCAAGATCACAACTCTGCATCCGCGCAGCTACAGCGAGGCGCGGACCATCGGCGAGCAGTACCGGGACGGCACGCCGGTGATCATGAACCTGACCGAGATGGAGGAGGCCGACGCCAAGCGCCTGGTCGACTTCGCCGCAGGTCTGGCGTTCGCGATGCGGGGTTCGATCGAGAAGGTCACCAACCGCGTGTTCTTGCTCTCACCGCCCAACGTGGACGTGGCGGCCGAGGACAAGAGGCGGCTAGCAGAGGGGGCCTTTTTCAACTACGGGTGAGTGGTGGCACAGTTGAGGCGTGAACCCGGTGCAGATCGTCCTGTTCTACGTTCTGTTCTTCTTCTGGCTCCTGCTCACGGCGCGTATCGTGGTGGAACTCGTTAGAGTGTTCGCCCGCGATTGGCGGCCCGTTGGGGGGGTTGCAATCGCGTTGGAGAGCATCTACACAGTGACCGACCCACCCGTAAAGTTGGTGCGTCGGGTGATTCCGACGGTCCGGATCGGCGGCGTCGGACTGGACCTATCGATTATGGTGCTGCTGCTGGTCGTGTTCATACTGATGCGACTGGTGCAACCGGCCGGGTGACGGGGAACCCGACCGACCCGCAGCCGAAGGAGTGCGTGAGGTGATCTTGTGGGCCTGACCCCCGCCGACGTGCATAACGTCGCGTTCAGCAAACCTCCGATCGGCAAGCGGGGCTACAACGAGGACGAGGTGGATGCATTCCTCGACCTGGTTGAAGCCGAGCTTGCCCGGCTGGTTGAGGAGAACAACGACCTGCGTGGCCAGGTGGAGCAGCTGGAAACCCAGCTGCAGTCCGCTCAGGTCGACTTGGACGACGCCCGTAGCCAGGCTGCGTCCGCTGCTGCCTCGACCCAGGCCGCCCCAGCGGAGGAACCGCGCCGGCTCACCCCGGTCCCGGCGCCGACCGCTGCCGAGCAGACGTCCCCGGGCGGTGATCACCACGTGCAGGCCGCCAAGGTGCTGGGTCTGGCGCAGGAGATGGCCGACCGCCTGACCGGCGAGGCCAAGGCAGAGGCCGACGGCATGTTGTCGGAGGCCCGGACGAAGTCCGAGCAGCTGCTGTCGGAGGCTCGTTCGAAGTCCGACAGCATGGTCAACGAATCTCGGACCCGTGCCGAGACGATGCTCAACGACGCCCGCACCCGGGCGGAAACGCTTGAGCGGCAGGCGCGCGACAAGGCCGCCAGCCTGGAGCGCGACGCGCAGCGCAAGCACGCCGAGGTGATGGGCAACATCACCAACGAGAAGAACGCCCTCGAGAAGAAGATCGAGACTCTCCGCACGTTCGAGCGCGAGTACCGCACTCGACTGCAGACGTACCTGGAGTCTCAGCTGCGAGAACTGCAGGACCGGGGCTCTGCCGCGCCAGCGGAGAGCAGCAGCAGCGGTGGAAGCCGTTCCTCGGGTCAGCAGGCCACCAGCTACAGCTTCGGGGCCAGGGCGGCCGAAGCGGGCTGATTCCCCGTTCAAGACTTGGCATACCGGCGGTGATGGGTCATGGCCCGTCACCGCCGGTATCTGCCGAGAGGGGATCGGCGAGAGAACGGAATGCGAGTGCTGCTGGTCGTACTGCTGCTGGTCCTGGTGGCCGCCGCGACATTGGTGGCATCCGTCCTCGGCGGAGGTTCCGGCTTCGCGTGGATCTCGGTCCTGGCGAGCGTCCTCGGGGCCGCGCTGCTGGTCTTCGACCGGATCAGGGCCCGTCGCAGCAAGAACAAGACCACCCCGGCCCGGCCGCAGGGCGCGGAGCCGGGTGAGGAGCGCAGCAACGCGGCCGAGGCGGCCGACCAGGGCGCCGAGGTCGTGGTGATCGACGAACGTCCGCGCTACCACGTGCGGACCTGCGATTGGCTCGGCGACGCGGAGACGCTGCCGCTGACGCTCGGCGAGGCGCGGGAGCTCGGCTTCACGCCGTGCGCCCGGTGCGCGCCCAACGCGACGATCGCGGCCGAGTCGCGCCGGAGCCGGTGAAAACCACTGGCGAGATCCCGGTACTCTGTAAGGACCAGGCGTTGATCCGGCCATCACCGGGGAGCCTCCGGAAGAACGGGTGCCCCCGGGTGCCTCAGTAGAACCGGACGGGTCCGGCCCGTGACAGCCGGCAATCGAGTGGCCGTCGGCGTTCTCGCCGTCGGCAAGCGGGGTGGTACCGCGGTGCCCGGTGCGTCCGGGAGTCGTCCCCGTCCTCCAGGGCGGCAACGACACATTGCGAGGAGCAGCTCCGCGATGGCATACCCCAAGGTTTCCTTTGGCGCGTCCGACGAGCGCGGCGTGGCGGCCCAGCCCGCGTTCCCGGCGATCGAACGCCAGGTGCTGGACTTCTGGGCCGACGACAAGACCTTCCGCGCCTCCATCGACGCGCGCGAGGCCGGCCACAACGGCTCGAACGAGTACGTCTTCTACGACGGTCCGCCGTTCGCCAACGGCCTGCCGCACTACGGCCACCTGCTCACCGGCTACGTCAAGGACGCGGTCCCGCGCTACCAGACGATGCGCGGCAAGCGCGTCGAGCGCCGGTTCGGCTGGGACACCCACGGCCTGCCCGCCGAGGTCGAGGCCGAGAAGCAGCTCGGCATCACCTCGAAGGCCGAGATCGACAGCATGGGCATCGCCGCGTTCAACGAGGCGTGCAAATCCTCCGTGCTGCGCTACACCGCCGAGTGGGAGGACTACGTCACCCGCCAGGCGCGCTGGGTGGACTTCGAGAACGACTACAAGACGCTCGACCTGGACTACATGGAAAGCGTCATGTGGGCGTTCAAGACCCTGTGGGACAAGGGGCTGGTCTACGAGGGCTACCGGGTGCTCTGGTACTGCTGGCGCTGCGAGACGCCGCTGTCGAACACCGAGACCCGCATGGACGACGGCTACCGGCCGCGCCAGGACCCGGCCGTGACGGTCGGCCTGCGGCTGACCGCGCCGGGGCAGGAGCTCGACGGCGCGCTGGCGCTGGTGTGGACGACGACCCCGTGGACGCTGCCGTCCAACCTGGCCGCAGCCGTGCACCCCGACGTCGACTACGCGCTGGTCGCGCCCGCGCAGAGCACCGAGCGCTACCTGCTCGCCGAGGCGCGCCTGCCGGCCTACGCCCGCGAGCTCGGCGAGGACGTCGCCGACCGGGTCGTGGCCCGCTACAAGGGCTCCGACCTGCTGGGCACCTGCTACCAGCCGCCGTTCGACTTCTTCGTCGGCCGCGACAACGCCCACCAGGTGCTGGCCGCCGACTACGTCACCACCGACGACGGCACCGGGATCGTGCACATCGCACCGGCTTTCGGTGAGGACGACAAGCTGGTGACCGACGCCGCCGACATCGTTCCGGTCGTGCCGGTCGACGCGCACGGCAGGTTCACCGCCGAGGTGCCGCCGTACGAGGGCCAGCAGGTCTTCGACGCGAACAAGAACATCATCCGGGACCTCAAGGAGCGCGGCCTGCTGCTGCGCCACGAGACCTACGACCACCAGTACCCGCACTGCTGGCGCTGCGACAACGCGCTGATCCAGCGCGCGGTGTCGTCCTGGTTCGTGGCCGTGAGCCAGTTCAAGGACCGGATGGTCGAGCTCAACAAGCAGATCAACTGGGTTCCCTCGCACATCCGCGACGGCCAGTTCGGCAAGTGGCTGGAGAACGCCCGCGACTGGAACATCTCGCGCAACCGGTACTGGGGCTCGCCGATCCCGGTGTGGTGCTCGGACAACCCCGAGTACCCGCGCACCGACGTCTACGGCTCGCTGGACGAGCTCGAACGCGACTTCGGGGTGCGGCCGACGAACCTGCACCGCCCGGAGATCGACGAGCTGACCCGGCCCAACCCGGACGACCCGACCGGGCAGTCCACCATGCGCCGGGTGCCGGAGGTGCTGGACTGCTGGTTCGAGTCGGGCTCGATGCCGTTCGCGCAGGTCCACTACCCGATGGAGAACGCCGAGTGGTTCGAGCACCACTTCCCGGGCGACTTCATCGTGGAGTACCACGGGCAGACCCGCGGCTGGTTCTACACGCTGCACGTGCTGGCCACGGCGCTGTTCGACCGGCCCGCGTTCAGCAACGTGGTGGCGCACGGCATCGTGCTGGGCCACGACGGTCTGAAGATGTCGAAGTCCAAGAAGAACTACCCGGACGTCAACGAGGTCTTCGACCGCGACGGTTCCGACGCGATGCGCTGGTTCCTGATGTCGAGCCCGATCCTGCGCGGCGGCGATCTGGTCGTCACCGAGCGCGGCATCCGGGACGCGGTGCGCCAGGCGGTGCTGCCGCTGTGGAACTCCTGGTACTTCCTGGCGCTCTACGCCAACGCCGAGGGCGTCAGCGGTGAGTTCCGCACCGACAGCAAGCACGTGCTGGACCGCTACGTGCTGGCCAAGACCCACGAGCTGGTCGGCGACGTGCAGTCGGCGATGGACTCGCTGGACCTGGCCACGGCGACCGCGAACGTGCGGGAGTTCCTGGAGGTGCTGACGAACTGGTACGTGCGCCGTTCCCGGGACCGGTTCTGGGCGGGCGACAAGGACGCGATCGACACCCTGCACACCGTGCTGGAGGTGACCTGCCGGGTCGTGGCGCCGCTGCTGCCGCTGACCGCCGAGGCGGTGTGGCGCGGGCTCACCGGTGGCCGTTCGGTGCACCTGGCCGACTGGCCGCTGGTCGACGAGCTGCCGGCGGACGCCGCGCTGGTGTCGGCGATGGACCAGGTGCGCCAGGTCTGCTCCTCGGCGCTGGCGCTGCGCAAGTCCAACAAGCTGCGGGTCCGGCTGCCGCTGGCCGGGCTGGTGGTGGCCACGCCGGAGGCCGAGTCGCTGCGCCCGTTCGCGGACCTGATCACCGACGAGGTCAACGTCAAGGGCCTGGAGCTGAGCTCCGACGTCGCCGCGCACGGTCGCTTCGAGATCGCGGTCAACGCCCGCGCGGCCGGTCCGCGGCTGGGCAAGGACGTGCAGAAGGTGATCAAGGCCGTCAAGTCCGGTGATTGGCACCGCAGCGGGTCCACTGTGGTCGCCGCGGGCGTCGAGCTGCAGGACGGCGAGTTCACCGAGCGGCTGGTCTCGACCGACTCCGGCGCGGCTGCGGCGCTGCCGGGTGGCGACGGGCTGGTCGTGCTGGACACCGAGGTCACGCCGGAGCTGGCCGCCGAGGGCCTGGCCCGCGACGTGGTCCGGGTGATCCAGAACGCCCGCAAGGACGCCGGTTTCGAGGTCTCGGACCGGATCGAGGTCGTCGTCGAGGCGCCGGCCGAGGTCGGCGAGGCGGTCGAGGCGCACCGCGAGTTCATCGCGGGCGAAACGCTCGCGGACTCGGTCGTACCGGGCGACGCGGGCGACGTCGCGGCCGGCGCGGTCGGCGACGGCGTGGAGGTCAAGGTCGCGGTGTCCCGCGTCTGACCCCGCTTCTGCGCGACGAGGCCCCGGGAGTTCGCTCTCGGGGCCTCGTCGTCGCCAGGGGCTGCTGGCGGACGTCGTCGCGGTGCCCACGGAGTGGGACGGTGTTGTCGCGGGGTGGACCCGGGCGCTAACTTTTCGCCCCGAAGGTCATGAGCGCCAGCGTCAAGCCCCGGCTTGCTGGCCGGCAACCCTCCTACCGCGGTGGGGTGCCCCGGGTGAGGACCTGGCCGGTCGCGCAGCGCGGCCCGGCAAGCGCGGGCCCGCCGAGGGCCCTCGAGGCCCCGGGAGGGTCGCGATGTCTTCAGCCGTCATCGATGTTCCGAGCCAGTCGGTCGCCGTGCCCGGCGTCGTCGGAGCCGGACTGCGCGTTCCGCTGGTCACCGGAGGTGTGGCGAGCTACGCCAACCTCGATCACGCGGCCAGCGCGCCCTGCCTGTCGGCCGTGCGCGACGCGGTGGACGAGCTGCTGCCGTACTACGCCAGCGTGCACCGGGGAGCCGGGTTCGCCTCGCAGGTCTGCACCCGCGTCTACGAGGGCGCGCGGCAGGTGCTGCTGGACTTCACCGGAGCCCGCCAGGGCGACGAGGTCGTGTTCACCCGCAACACCACCGACGCCCTGAACCTGCTGGCCTCGGCCGTGCCGCGAGGGGCCTCGGTGGTGGTGTTCGACACCGCGCACCACGCCGCGCTGCTGCCCTGGCGCAACGTCCGCCGCATCTCCGCTCCGCAGAGCCCGGCCGACGCCGTCGCCGCCCTGGACGCGGCGCTGGCCGAATGCCCGGAGGGGCCCAGGCTGGTCGTGCTCACCGGCGCCTGCAACGTCACCGGCGAGCTGTGGCCGGTGGCCGAGCTCGCCCGCGTCGCCCGCCGCCGGGGAGCCCGCACCGTGCTGGACGCCGCGCAGCTCGCCCCGCACCGGCCGATCCGGCTCGCCGAGCTCGACGTCGACTACGCCGCGCTGTCCGGCCACAAGCTCTACGCGCCCTTCGGCGCCGGGGCGCTGATCGGCCGCGCCGACTGGCTCAACGCCGCGGACCCGCACCTCGCCGGTGGCGGTGCGACGCGCGTGGTCAACGAGCGCGCGGTCAGCTGGACCACCGGTCCCGAGCGGCACGAGGCCGGCTCGCCCAACACCGTCGGCGTGCACGCGCTGGCCACCGCCTGCCGCACCTTCACCACCCGCTGGGAGGGCGTGGTCGAGCACGAGTCGTCGCTGCTGGGCCGCCTGCGCGCGGGCTTGGCGGAGGTCCCCGGGCTGCGCGAGCTGAGCCTGTTCGGACCGGAGCACGACCGGGTCGGGGTCGTCAGCTTCACCATCGACGTCCAGGACCCGGGCCTGATCGCCGCCGCGCTGTCGGCCGAGCACGCCATCGGCGTCCGCGACGGCCTGTTCTGCGCCCACCTCGGCACCAAGAACCTGCTGGCCAAGGCGGGTTCGGACGCCGAGCGCGCGCTGCGCGTCAGCATCGGCCTCGGCACCACGACCGAACACGTCGACCGCCTCGTCGCGGCCCTGAAGTCCCTGGTCAGCGAGGGCCCCGCGACGAGCTACCGGCAGGTGGGCGGCCGCTGGGAGCCCGCCGACGACCAGCGCCCCCTCCCGCCGTTCCTGCCCTGACCGTTCGAATTTCGCGCGAAGTTCGAGGGGGGAGTTGGGGGGTGGGAATTTCGGCGGAAATAGGACAGGCCCGGGGCGGAGGTCCTGGTGCGCCGGTGGTCGTCCGGGTCGGGGACAATGACGGGGTGAGCACCGAGCAACCCCCTCCTGAGCAGGCGGCCTCCGCGCCGGAGCCCGCCGAGACGAACCCGGCCTCCGACGCCCCGAAGGGCGGGTCGGGGAAGCTGCTGGCGCTGCTGTTCGGGGTGGCCGCGGTGGGGCTGGCCCTGGACGTGGTCACCAAGATCGCCGTGGTCGCCAACCTCGAGGGCAACCCGCCGGTGAGGGTGCTCGGCGGCCTGTTCTACCTCGACGTGCTGCGCAACCCCGGTGCCGCGTTCTCGATGGCCACCGGCATGACCTGGCTGCTGGCGCTGCTGGCCATCGCCGTGGTCGGCGTGATCGTGTGGCTGGCGCCGAAGCTGCGCTCGCCCGGCTGGGCCGTCGGCCTCGGCTTGGTGCTCGGCGGCGCCTGCGGCAACCTCGGCGACCGGCTGTTCCGCGCGCCCGGGCCGCTGCAGGGCCACGTGGTGGACTTCCTGTCCTTCCTGGCGCCCGGCGGCCACGTGTTCCCGGTGTTCAACGTCGCCGACAGCTGCATCACCTGCGGCGGCGCTCTCGTGGTGCTGCTGTCGCTGCTGGGCCGCGACTTCGACGGGACGATCCACCGCAAGCAGAAGAAGGCCGACAAGTCGTGAGCGAACTCCGAACCCTCCCGGTGCCCGAGGGCTTGGACGGCATGCGGATCGACGCCGGCCTGTCCAAGCTGCTCGGCCTGTCCCGCAACGCCGTCGCCGGGCTCGCCGAGGCGGGCGACGTGCTGGTCGACGGCAGCCCCGCGGGCAAGTCGGACCGCCTGATCGCCGGCTCCTGGCTGGAGATCACCCTCCCGGCCGCCGAGCAGCCGCTGCAGGTCGTGGCGGTGCCGGTCGAGGGCCTCAAGATCCTGCACCAGGACGACGACATCGTCGTGGTCGACAAGCCGATCGGCGTGGCCGTGCACCCCAGCCCCGGCTGGGAGGGCCCGACCGTGGTCGGCGGCCTGGCCGCGGCGGGCGTGTCGATCGCCACCTCGGGTGCCGCCGAGCGCCAGGGCGTGGTGCACCGCCTCGACGCGGGCACCACCGGCGTGATGGTGGTGGCCAAGAGCGAGCACGCCTACACGGTGCTCAAGCGCGCCTTCAAGGAGCGCACCGTGGAGAAGCGCTACCACGCCGTCGTGCAGGGCCTGCCCGATCCGAGCCGGGGCACCATCGACGCCCCGATCGACCGTCACCCGCGGCACGACTACAAGTTCGCGGTGGTCACCGGCGGCAAGCCGAGCATCACCCACTACGAGACGGTGGAGGCCTTCCGCGCCGCGTCGTTGATCGACGTCAAGCTGGAAACCGGCCGCACGCACCAGATCCGGGTGCACTTCTCGGCGATCAAGCACCCCTGCGTCGGCGACCTCACCTACGGCGCCGACCCGGTGCTGGCGCGGCGACTGGCCATGACCAGGCAGTGGCTGCACGCGCGGAGCCTGTCCTTCGAGCACCCCTCGGGCGGCTGGGTGTCGTTCGAGAGCGAGTACCCGGACGACTTGCAGCGCGCGCTGGACGAATTGCGCGATCAGGACGGCTAGAGCGGGTACCGTGGTGATCGGTTCGGCGCGCGACGAAGGGGGTCCGATGGCTCAGGAATTTCAAGGATCGGACACACCGACTCCGCCACGCGGCCTGCCGGTCATCGACCCGCAGGCCGACCTGGACACACCGCCGGAGGGGCTCAACAGCCTCGGTGACGTGATCAGCGCTCAGGACGTGGGCCCGGCAACGCCCTCGGTCATCGGCGAACCCGAGCCCGAGCGCCCCCGCGACGACGCCGGCGACTGGCCGACGCTGCAGTACCGCAGCAAGCAGCGCCCGGAGAAGCCACGCCGAGGCCCCCTGGACTTCTTCCGCCGCGACTGAGCTTGTTGGTGGTCGTCTTGCGTGGCGGTGCGGGTGGCGGAACCTGAGCGGCTCCGTGGACTCCGCGCGCCGCTCCTTGGTCCAATACGCGGCGTCACGGCGTGCTCGCCACGAAGCCGCTCAGAAATCCCCCGCAGGGGAGGGCACCGCGGTGCCAGCTGCCAGGGCGGTGAAAGAGAATGCGGCTCCGCCGCATGCTTCAACAGATTCCTAGAGCTCGGTGATGTCCCAGAGCAGCGTGCGCTGCTGATCGCCGGGCTGCGGCGTCCAGCGCACGGCGGTGAGCTCGGTGGATTCCGGGAGCACGTAAACGGTGTGGCCGCCGGCGGTTTCGCCTGGTTGCACGCCCATCCGGTGCGGTGGGCGGGACGACATCGACACCGGCGCCTTGGTCACCGGTGAGCCGTCCTTGGCGATCAGCTCGAGGTACATGTCGGGCAGCGACGGGAACGGCACCTGGCCGTGGTTGGTCAGCTCGGTGTGCACCACGACGGAGCGCTCACCGGGCTTGAGCTCGTAACCGGCGGCGGTGTACAGGAAATCCGCCGGGTCGACGACCTCGATGAGCTGGATGCTGATCCGCTCGCCCGACACGCCGTGCACGTCGAGCTTGGTGCCGACCTTGCCGGTCGTGGCCGGGGCCTGCGCCGGAACGGGTGCGGGCTGGTCGCCGCGTGCCCACGCTGCCGAGCCGGGCGGACCCCAGGTGCTCATCGGCGGCTGCGGGGCGACCGGCTGCTGCGGGTGGGGCGTCGGGTACGGCCCGGAGACCGGGTGCGGCCCGGAGACCTGATAGGGCCCGGAAACGGGGTGCGGACCGGAGACCGGGTGGGGGCCGGAAACCTGGTGGGGACCGGACATCGGGTGCGGCCCGCTGTACTGGGCCGCCTGCTGGGGACCGCTGGCGGCGTTCTGCGCGGCCCACTGCTGAGCTGCGGCAACGGCGTTGCGGATGCCCTGCTGATCGCATTCCACGCCGACGATCAGCGGCAGTCCGGTGGTGGACAGGGCGGCGAGTCGCGCGCCGACCTCGCGCACGTCCATGCCGAGCCGGCCGGCGATGTCCGGGACCGCCGCCCGGCCCATCTCTGCGACGACGCTCAGCAGTCGCACGTCCACGGGATCAGGGCCAGTCACGTCGTGCCACGCTACCCGGTCGAGCGGGCGCGTGCGTGCGAGGCACGAGTTCCCGACACCGACGCGACCTGCGCATGACCTCCGACACGCCGGGCGTGGGCGACCCCGGACGGCGGCGCGGGGAAACGCCTGTCCAGTCGGTGGCCGGAGTTAGGCTGCAGCTCTCGAATCCCGCCGCGAAGGAGTGCTTCTCGTGTCCGTCGACCCCTTCGTCCACCTCCACGTGCACACCGAGTACTCCATGCTCGACGGTGCGGCGAAGGTCGGTGCGCTGTTCGCCGAGGCGAAGCGGCTCGAGATGCCCGCGGTCGCCATGACCGACCACGGAAACATGTTCGGCGCGGACGAGTTCTACCAGCAGGCCCGCAAGACCGGCATCAAACCGATCATCGGCATCGAGGCGTACCTGGCGCCGGAGAGCCGGTTCCACAAGAAGCCGGTGTTCTGGGGCGAGGCCAAGCAGCGGGGCACCGACGAGTTCGGCGAGGGCGGTGACGTCTCCGGTGCCGGTGCCTACACGCACATGACGATGTTCGCCCGCAACGCCACCGGTCTGCGGAACCTGTTCACGTTGTCCAGTCGCGCGAGCTTCGAGGGCATGTACCGCAAGCCGCGCATGGACAAGGAGCTGATCAGCGAGCACGCGGAAGGCATCATCGCGACGACCGGGTGCCCGTCCGGCGAGGTGCAGACGCGGTTGCGGCTGCGGCAGTTCGACAAGGCGCTGCAGGCGGCGGCGGAGTACCAGGAGATCTTCGGCGAGGAGAACTTCTTCCTGGAGCTGATGGACCACGGGCTGCCGATCGAGCGGTCCGTGCGCGAGGGCCTGCTGGAGATCTCCGAGAAGCTGGGCATCCCGCCGGTGGCCACCAACGACAGCCACTACGTGACGGTCGACCAGGCCGATTCGCACGGCGCGCTGCTGTGCGTGCAGTCGGGCAAGACGCTGTCCGACGACAGCCGGTTCAAGTTCGACGGTGACGGCTACTACCTCAAGTCCGCCGAGGAGATGCGCGCGTACTGGGACTCCGAGGTCCCGGGCGCGGCGGACAACACGCTGCTGGTGGCCGAGATGGTGGAGTCCTACGAGGACGTCTGGTCCTTCCAGGACCGGATGCCGCGCGTGACCGACGGCAGCGGCAAGTCCGAGCGGGAGCTGCTGGAGGCCGAGGTCGAGCAGTACCTGCCGACCCGCTACCCGGACGGCCCGAGCCAGGAGTGCCTGGAGCGGGTCAAGACCGAGCTCGACGTGCTCGACACCAAGGGCTACTGCGCGTACTTCCTGGTGGTCGGCGACCTGACCCGGTGGGCGAAGTCGCAGGGCATCCACGTCGGACCGGGCCGCGGGTCGGCCGCGGGTTCGCTGCTGGCCTACATCTTGCACATCACCAACCTGGACCCGCTGGAGCACGGCCTGATCTTCGAGCGGTTCCTGAACCCGGAGCGCGACTCCCCACCGGACATCGACCTCGACTTCGACGACCGCCGGCGCGACGAGGTGCTGCAGTACGCGATCAACAAGTACGGCCGGGACAAGGTCGCCCAGGTCATCACCTTCGGCAAGATCAAGACCAAGGCGGCGATCAAGGACGCCGCCCGCGTCCACCACGGTCAGCCGGGCTTCGCGATCGCCGACCGGATCTCCAAGGCGCTGCCGCCGCCGATCGCGGCCAAGGACATCCCGCTGTCGGGCATCGTCGACCCGCAGCACGAGCGCTACGCCGAGGCCGCCGAGGTCCGCTCGCTGATCGAGACCGACCCGTCGGTGTCGCAGATCTTCGCCACCGCGCGGGGTCTGGAAGGCCTGATCCGCAACGCCGGTGTGCACGCCTGCGCGGTGATCCTCTCCTCGCAGCCGCTGATGGGCACGGTGCCGCTGTGGGCGCGCGACGACGGGTCGATCATCACCGGCTGGGACTACCCGTCGTGCGAGGCCATCGGCCTGCTCAAGATGGACTTCCTGGGCCTGTCCAACCTCACGATCCTCGGCGACGCGCTGGAGATGGTGAAGGACAACCACGGCCTGGAGATCGACCTGTCCAAGCTCGGGCTGGACGACGCCAAGACCTACCAGCTGCTGGCGCGCGGCGAGAGCCTGGGCGTGTTCCAGCTCGAAGGCGGCGGCATGCGCGAACTGCTCAAGCGCATGCAGCCCACCGAGTTCGGCGACGTGGTGGCGGCGAACGCGCTGTACCGGCCGGGCCCGATGGAGGTCAACGCGCACCTGGACTACGCGGACCGCAAGAACGGCAAGAAGCCGGTCGAGCCGATCCACCCCGAGCTCGACGAGCCGCTGAAGGACATCCTGGCCGAGACCTACGGCCTGATCGTCTACCAGGAGCAGATCATGGCGATCGCGCAGAAGGTCGCCGGTTACAGCCTCGGTCGAGCCGACATCCTGCGCCGGGCGATGGGCAAGAAGAAGAAGGAGGTCCTGGACCAGGAGTTCGAGGGCTTCCAGGCCGGGATGCGGGACCAGGGCTTCTCCGACGAGGCCATCGACAAGCTGTGGGCGACGGTCCTGCCCTTCGCCGGCTACGCGTTCAACAAGTCGCACGCGGCCGGGTACGCCCTCGTGGCGTACTGGACGGCGTACCTCAAGGCCAACCACCCGGCCGAGTACATGGCCGCGCTGCTGACCTCCAACGGCGACAACAAGGACAAGATGGCCGTCTACCTGGCCGAGTGCCGCCGGATGGGGGTGCGCGTGCTGTCGCCGGACGTCAACGACTCCAAGGACACCTTCGCCGCGGTCGGCGGGGACATCCGCTTCGGCATGAGCGCGATCCGCAACGTCGGTTCGAACGTGGTGGCCTCGATCGTCAAGACCCGCGAGCAGCAGGGCCGCTACACCTCGTTCTCCGACTTCCTGGACAAGTCGGAGATCCTGGCCTGCAACAAGCGGGTCATCGAATCGCTGATCAAGGCGGGCGCCTTCGACTCGCTGCAGCACACCCGGATGTCGCTGTCGCAGCACCACGAGGCCGCGGTGGACGCAGTGATCGGGCTCAAGCGGCAGCAGGCGATGGGCCAGTTCGACCTCTTCGGAGCCGACGACTCCGACGCCGCGGCCGAGGCGTCACCGCTGGCGCACCTGAAGTTCACCGACGAGGAGTGGCCGCGCAAGCAGCTGCTGGCCTACGAGCGGGAGATGCTGGGCCTGTACGTCTCGGCGCACCCGCTCGACGGCGCGCAGCGGCTGCTGGCGCCGTACCAGGACACCGGGATCGCCGAGCTCGTCGGCGGCGAGCGGGAGACCGGCAGCGGCAAGGACCAGATCAAGATCGCCGGGATGATCTCGGGGATCCAGCGGCGCATCAACAAGAACGGTCACCCGTGGGCGATCGTGACGCTGGAGGACCTCGACGCCAGCGTGGAGGTGCTGTTCTTCCCCAAGTCCTACGAGATGTTCGCCGACTGCCTGGTGGAGGACACCGCGCTGGCGGTCAAGGGCCGGATCAACGAGCGCGAGGGCACCATCAGCGTGTTCGCCTCCGACGCGGTCCCGGTCGACATCTCGGCCGCCGAGGGCGAATCGGGTGCGGATTCGGCGTTCGTGATCAAGGTTCCGGTGGGCAAGGTGGACCAGTCGCTGGTCAACGAGCTCAAGCGGACGCTGCAGGCGCACGCCGGGACGACCCCGGTGCACCTGCAGCTGCAGGGCTCGCGCGGCACCACGCGGCTGGCGCTGTCCAGCGACTTCTTCGTCTCGACGGAGAACGGGCTGCAGGGCGAGCTCAAGGGCTTGCTCGGGGCGGGGTGCTTCGAACTGGCGTGATTCGTCGAGTTTGTGGTTGAGAGTGCCCTCAGTCCGGTGTGACAAGCCGTTGTGAACGGTGTTCACTGGCTTGGAGGGTCTCCTACCCGCCTACCCGGAGGAAGCTCCATGCCCACCACTGAGGCGCGCACCGAACCGGTCGCCTTCGACAGCGAATTCGTCTCGAACCTCTACGACAAGTACGGCCAGATCCGTTCCGCCACACCGGTTCAGCGCATGATCACCCCGCACGGGCTGCCGGTGTGGACGATCACGCGCTACGACGACGCCAAGGCCGCGCTGACCGATCCGCGCCTGGCCAAGGACTTCCGCCGCAGCCGCGAGGTCATCGTGTCCAAGACGGGCGGCTCGGGGCGTCCCTTCAACACCGACGACCTCAGCGAGCAGATGCTCAACCTGGACCCGCCGGACCACACCCGGTTGCGGAAGCTGGTGGTCAAGGCCTTCACCGCGCGCCGCATCGAGGCGCTGCGCCCGCGCATGGAGGAGATCACCGCAGCGCTGCTCGACCGCGTCGACGCCGCCGGTGAGGTCGACCTGCTCGACGCCCTCGCGTTCCCGCTGCCGATCCAGGTGATCTCCGAGCTGCTGGGCGTCGACGAGAGCAGGCGCGACGACTTCCGGCACTGGACCAACACGCTGCTCGACGCCTCCGACGACGAGTCGAGGGCGAAGGCGGGCACCGAGATGGCGGCCTACCTCGTCGAGCTCCTCGCCGCCAAGCGGCAGCGGCCGGGCGATGATCTGCTCACGGCGTTGATCGAGGTGTCGGAGGACGAGGACCGGCTCAGCGAGACCGAGCTGATCTCGATGGTGTTCCTGCTGCTGGTGGCCGGGCACGAGACCACGGTCAACCTGATCGGCAACGGGGTGCTGGCGCTGCTGCGCAACCCGGAGCAGTGGGCTGCGCTCGTCGCCGACCCCGGGCTCGTGACCGGTGCGGTGGAGGAAGCGCTGCGCTTCGACGGCCCGGTGATGCACGGGACGTTCCGGCACACCACCGAGGCCGTGACCATCGGCGACGTGGAGATCCCGGCCGGCGAGATCGTGTGGGTGGGCCTGGCCTCGGCCAACCACGACCCGCAGAAGTTCCCGGAACCGGAGAAGTTCGACATCAGCCGGGACAGCCACGGGCACCTGTCGTTCGGGCACGGCATCCACTTCTGCCTGGGCGCGCAGCTGGCCCGCATGGAGGCCCAGATCGCGCTGCGCCAGCTCGCCGAGCGCTTCCCCGGCCTGCGAGCGGGCGGCGACCTCGACGACGTCGAGTGGCGCTTCTCCACCCTCATCCACGGGCTGCAGCGGCTGCCGGTCCGATTGCAGTAGTTCCCCGGTTTGCCCGGCGCGGGTCGGTGTGGGCGCGGTTTACTGGAACGACGTCTCGTGGATGGGGGTTTCCATGACCGCGCACACCGACCCGGTCCCGTTCGACTCCGGGTTCGTGCAAGACCTGCACGCCCGCTACGCGGAGCTGCGTGAGGCAGGACCGGTGCACCGGCTGGTCAACGACAGCGGTCTGCCGGTGTGGGTGGTGACCCGCTACTCCGATGCCCGCGCGCTGCTGGCCGATCCCCGGCTGGGCAAGGACGCGCAGACCATCTTCCGGCTGGTCATGGACCGGTTCGCGCCCGACGCCGAGCGGCCGGAGGCCGAGGACGGCAGGTTCGCGGGCGCCGGGTTCGACATGCACATGCTCAACATGGATCCGCCGGACCACACCCGGCTGCGCAAGCTGGTGGTCAAGGCCTTCACCGCCCGCCGGATCGAGGAGCTCCGCCCGCGGATCGAGCAGATCAGCGAGGAGCTGCTGACCGCGATGGCCGGTGAGTCCGAAGTGGACTTCCTGGACGCGTTCGCCTTCCCGCTGCCGATCCGGGTGATCTGCGAACTGCTCGGCGTGGACGAGAGCCGCCGCGACGACTTCCGGGACTGGACCAACAAGCTGCTCGACGACATCGACGCCGAAGCCTCCGCGCAGGCCGCCGGGGACATGGCGCAGTACCTGACCGAGCTCCTCGCCGCCAAGCGGCAGCGGCCGGGCGATGATCTGCTCACGGCGTTGATCGAGGTGTCGGAGGACGAGGACCGGCTCAGCGAGGCCGAGCTGATCTCGATGGTGTTCCTGCTGCTGGTGGCCGGGCACGAGACCACGGTCAACCTGATCGGCAACGGGGTGCTGGCGCTGCTGCGCAACCCGGAGCAGTTCGCCGCGCTGCGGGCGAACCCGGACCTCGTGGACGGTGCGGTCGAGGAGATGCTGCGGTTCGACGGGCCGCTCATGCACACGACGTTCCGCTTCACCACCGAGCCGATCACGATCGGCGAAACCGTCATCCCCGCAGGCGAATTCGTGTGGGCGGGGCTCGCCGCCGCCAACCGCGACCCGGAGCGCTTCCCGGAAGGCGATTCCTTCGACGTCACCCGCGACCCCCACGGGCACCTGGCCTTCGGGCACGGCATCCACTTCTGCCTCGGCGCTCCGCTGGCGCGGATGGAAGCGCAGATCGCGCTGCGCGGCCTGCTCGCGCACTTCCCGGACCTGGAGCTGGGCACGGCCCCGGAGAACCTCGCGCGGCGCAACTCCAGCCTCATCCACGGGCTGCGAGACCTGCCGGTCCGCCCCGCGCCTCTTTCGTGAGGACGAGGCGAACCCACCGCGAGGCGCCTCTCGACGACCTGACGACCGGCGCGCTCGACGGCGTGGTGGTCACCCGGTGAGCGGCCCGCCCGGTCGCCGGATCAGCGCAGCGCGATGATCGTGTACGGGCCGACGTCGCGCTTGACGAAGGCCGGCGAGTCGAAGACCGCGCGGTCGAAGTGGACGTAGTAGTCGCGGACGTTCGGGTTCTGCGGGAACGCGTCGCCCTTGAGCTGCAACGCGAGATCGCCCTCGTGCTCCGGCGGAGCCTCCACGGTGGAGTACCGGCTCTGCGGGTTGTGGAGGACGAACACGTTGGGGCTGGCGAACTTCGAGCTCCGGAGCATCGTCAGCAGTTCGTCGCTGCTCTTGGCCTCCGTCCAGCGCTCCACCTCGGCCGCCCGGTCGCCGTAGTCGGCCAGCGGGTTGGCGTAGTGCGGGGTCTCCTGCTGGAAACCCCAGTACGGCTGGAACGACATCAGCTTGTAGTCGGTGCTCAGCAGCACGTTCTGGTCGGGCTCGCGACCGGTGAGGGCCGCGACCGCGCGGATCTCGTCGTCGAACCACGAACCCGGCTGCTGCGGATCCTTCTGGCCCTTGGCGTTGTCGCCCGTCGGGTAGTAGTCGGTGTAGGCCTGCTCGGTGTAGCCCAGCAGCTTGTCGTTGATCGCCTCCTGGCTGACGTCCACCGCGCCGACCAGGCCCAGCGCGCAGGCGACGAGGGTGATCTGCACGCCGTACCGCGGGTCGATCTTCTTCCGCAGGTAGCCGATGAGCTCCAGCAGCCCGAGCACGCCGGCGACCGGCAGGACCAGGTCCAGCACGACGTTGAGCCGGAAGGCCAGCAGCGTGGTCTTGGCCAGCAGCGCGAGCGTCGACAGGGCGAACCAGCCGTAGATCGCCAGCACGACCACCAGCATCGAGGCGGCGATCTCGCTGTGGCGGAAGCGCAGCAGCAACCACACGAAGCCCACCAGGCACAGCGCGCCGAACGCGGACGCCTCGGCCATCGGCACCGGCAGGAACGCGCCGTCCTCGGGCAGGTAGTGCTGCGCTGCGCTGCGCGGGTTGTCCAGCAGGAACTTCGTGGAGATCAGGTAGGGCAACCACACCAGCAGCGCGATGACCAGGCTGACCAGGCCGATCGGGAGCAGCCGCAGGAACAGCTGCTTGAACACCGCGCCGGCCGCGTCGCCCCGCCGGACCCGTTCGACGCCGGTGATCAGCGCCATCAGCACGATCACCGCGACCGCGAAGCCGAAGTGCAGCGTGTAGGTGATCGCCGCGAAGCCGACGAAGCCGCCGATGCAGATCAGCGTCCAGCGCGGCGGGCCGTCGGCCAGCCGCAGCGCGCGCCAGGCCAGCACGGCCACCGGCAGCAGCCACGCCGCCGACGGCCAGGCGTAGGGCTCCACGATGCCGTGCAGCATGCCCGACAGCGCGGTCACGACGGCGACGAGCACGGCGAGCCGGCGGCGCAGCACCACGCTCCACAGCGTGAACGCCACGACCGTGGTCACCGCCACCCAGCACAGCGCGTAGAGCTTGTAGGCCGCCCAGCCCTCCCAGCCCAGGAGGTTGGCGAACCGGCCGCCGAGCCAGAACCAGCCGCTGGGGTAGTAGGGCGCGGTGTCGGCGTAGTTCATGTCCGCGAGGCCCAGCGTGGAGGCCATGCGCGTCATCAACTGCATGCGGAAGCCGTTGTCGGTGGAGGATCCGCCGTAGTAGAAGCGCGTCGACTGCAGCGGGATGGCCAGCGACAACGTGCTGAAGGCGCTCAGCGCCACCCACGTGGCCACGACCTTGCCCCAGCGGCCGATGCGCGTCGCGCGGTACCCGAAGGCCAGCAGCACGAACACGGCCGCCAGCACCAGGCTGCTGCTGAGCATCGTCAGCGCCTCGGGTGCGTAGCTGGGTTCGCTGATGCTCAGGCGCGCGGCGGCGAACTGCAGCACCATGCTCACCGCCACGGCGACGGCGGAGCCGCCCAGCAGTTCGGCTACGGTGTTGCGCAACGGGAGCCGGACGACCGAGGCCTGCCGCGGCTCGTCGATCGGGCTCGGTCCGGTCAACTGGGGAGACGGCAGGATTCCCACCACTTCACTCGTCCTTCGGCGTAGCCGACATGAGGGCTCGCGCAGAATAGTTGATGTGCGCCCCGCGCCTGCCCATCGGGTGACTGGGACGGGTGCGAGGAAACGCTATGGTGGCCGGAAAATTTCGCAAGCCGGACTGGTGGCGGCGAACGCGAGGAGGAGGTCGGCGGGTGTCCGACAGCCCAGTGGACGATTCGGGTACGACGCGTGCCCTCCCGGAGCGGATCGAGCCCGAGGAGGCGGCGCTGCTCCCGCTCCTGGCACCGCCCAAGCCGAAGGTCGTGGTCAAGGCCGACCTGCTGCCCGCGATCAGCGCGATCTCGCTCGTCTCGTTGCTGGGGTTGCCGGTGGGGTGGTTGTGGTCCCGGTTGGCGCCGCCGCAGGAGAGCGTGCTGGGCCAGGGCGGTTCGGTGACCCCGCTGCTGGTGGAGAGCTACCACGAGTTCGACGGCATCGCGATCTTCACGCTGCTGACGTTCGCCGCGGGCCTGCTCACCGCCGCGGTGCTGTGGCGGATCCGCGGCAGGCGCGGCCCGGTCATGCTGATCGGCGGCGCGCTGGGTTCGCTGGTGGCGTCCTGGCTGGGCATCCAGATGGGCGGTTCGTTCGCGTCCGGGCTCTACCCGATGCCGCCGAACCCGCAGCTCGGCGACCTGATCACGATCGCCCCGGAGGTCACCACGAAGTGGGTGCTGGTGGCCATGCCGCTGGCCCTGTCCCTCGGCTACGGCATCGCCACGTCGTGGAACGGCTTCGACGACCTGGGGCGACGCCTGAAGTAGGCGCTCACCGGGGACGCAGCGAGGCGCTGAGCCGGTCGAGGACCGCGGCGCTGACCGCGCCGGGGACGTCCTGGTCGGCGGCGGTGACGAAGACGACCGAGCTCGTGCCGTCGCTGTTGGTGGCCACGACGGCGACCGCGACGGAACGGGCGTCGCAGCCCGCCGGGGCGGGCAGGGTCACCCGCGCGTTGACGCGCGTGGCCGGGACACCGCCGGTGAGCTGGAGCTGTTCGGGCGGGGACTGCTCGACGACCGGTGGGACGCCGTCGCGGGTGAAGGCGTGGCCGATGAACGTCCTGAGGGTCTCGTCGGCGACCGCGGCGTTGTCGGGTCCGAGCCGGGCGCTGGCGCCGGCCATCGCGCGGAAGCTGTTGTCGTCCCCCGGGCAGAAACCCAGCTGCTGGTGCGCCACCCCGGTCAGGGTGACCGCGTCGGCCGGTGGGCCGACGGCGTGCACGTCCTCCGGGTTCGGGTCGACCTCCCAGTCCGGCGGCACGTCGTAGGCTGCCTGCCGCTTCGGCACCGCGACCGCCTGCCAGCCGAGCACGACGGGCTCGATCTCGGGCGTGGTCGCGAGCGGAGCGGGTGGGGCGGGCGCCGCTCGGCGGTCCCGCAGCTCGATCACGACGATCGCCGCCATCGCGCCGATCAGCACGACCGCGCCGAGCACGATCGCGGTGATCAGCCACCCGCGCCTCTTCCGGCGAGGGGGCTCGGGCTGCTGGAACGCACCGAAACCCCGGTACTGCTGCCGGGGGTCCCACGGGCCACCAGGTGTGGACATGCGCCGATCCTAGATCGCCGAGACCCCCTACCGCCCCCTGCTAGTTCAGGCTCGGTTGCTGGGCGAACTCGGCGAGCGGTGCGGGGACGGCGCGCAGCTCGCGGAGGAACTCGGCTTCCCGGAGCAGCAGCTTGCGCACGTTGCGCAGCCGGATCAGCGGGTCGGTCTCCTCCAGCAGGTCCTGGCGGTCTTCCGCGGTGAGCACGCAGTCGTCGGCCAGCAGGTACGACAGATCGGCCGACTCGGCGTCCTCGCCGGGAACCTCGCGGGGGTCGTTGCGCATGCCCGAGGCGTGGTAGCGCTGGTGGGCGTCGCGGGCGGCGGCGGTCAGCCGTTCGCGACGGCCGGGCGTGTCGGGTTCCGGGGCGGTGTCGGGCAGCCACTGCACCCGTGCCAGCAGGTAGGGCGCGGATTCGCGGTCGATCTGCAGCAGCCGGAAGCGCCGTTCGCCGAAGGCGGTGACGTCGTAGCGGCCGCCGGGCAGCTGGCGGGCCTGGTCGAGCACCGCCGTGCAGCCGACGTCGTACATCGAGTCGACGTTGTCCTCGCCGACCTCCCAGCCCTGCCGGATGGTGACCACGCCGAACCGGCGGTCGGGCACGTCCTCGTTCAGCAGGTCCTGCACGAGCTCGCGGTAGCGCGGCTCGAAGATGTGCAACGGCAGCTGCCCGCCGGGCAGCAGCACGGACCCCAGCGGGAACAAAGGCAACGTGTCCAACACGCCCCCAAACTACTGAAGAAATTGATTCAGGACTCGTTCTGCCTCAGGACGGCGGCCGGAACACCGCGAAGGGGTCGGTGACCTGCAGGTCTCGTGAGGTGAAGCGGAACAGGGCGGGTGGCCTGCCGCCGGAGCGGCCGGCCGGCAGCGTGCGGCCGGTGGCCTCCAGCACGCCTCGGCGGGACAGCACGCGCTGCAGGTTCGTCGCCGCCACCTGGTAGCCGAGCGCCGCCGAGTAGATGCCGCGCAGCTCGGAGACGGTGAACTCGGCGGGGGCCAGCGCGAAGCCGATGTTGGTGTAGGAGAGCTTGGCGCGCAGCCGGTCTCGCGCGGCCAGCACGATCTCCTCGTGGTCGAAGGCCGTCGCGGGCAGGTCGTCGACCGGGAACCAGCGGGTGTCGGCGGGCACCTCGGGGTCGACGTCGGCGGGCACCAGGCACAGGAACGCGGTGGCGATCACCCGCCGGTCCGGCACCCGGCCGGGCGCGCTGAACACCGAGAGCTGCTCGACGTGGGAGAGCTTGTGCACGTCGACCTTCTCGGCCAGCTGCCGCCGGATCGATTCCTCCACGTCCTCGTCGTGGGCCAGCCAGCCCCGGGGGAGCGACCAGCGGTGCAGCGCAGGCTCCT
Source organism: Saccharopolyspora mangrovi (assembly GCF_035320975.1). Lineage (NCBI taxonomy): Bacteria > Bacillati > Actinomycetota > Actinomycetes > Pseudonocardiales > Pseudonocardiaceae > Saccharopolyspora > Saccharopolyspora mangrovi. Next base: position 331,551 of record NZ_JAWLNX010000003.1, read on the forward strand.
TCGCGCGCTGCCAGAGCATCACCTGCAGCCGCTCGTCGCGGATCTGCAGGACTCCCGCGAGCACTTCGTGGCCTGCGTCTCTGCCATCGGCCGTGGTCTCGGTGTTACGATGTGGCACGTTTTCGATTCTAAGGCGAAAACCTCGGGGCCGTTGATCCGGGGTGGAATGCGGGGTCTCCGGCGCGTCCCGGAGCACCCCGGCGAGGAGGACGAGATGGCGACTGCGACGTGGCAGCGGACCGATGCCGGCTTCACCGGTGTCGAAGCCGACGCCGCCTGGGCCGAGGAGGTCCGGCGGCTGGCCGAGGAGCGCGACGCCGTGCTGCTGGCGCACAACTACCAGCTGCCCGAGATCCAGGACGTCGCCCACCACACCGGTGACTCGCTGGCGCTGAGCCGCATCGCTGCCAACAGCGACGCGAGCACGATCGTCTTCTGCGGCGTGCACTTCATGGCCGAGACCGCGAAGATCCTCGGCTCGGAGAAGACGGTGCTCATCCCCGACGAGCGGGCGGGCTGCTCGCTGGCCGACTCGATCACCGCCGAGCAGCTGCGCGCCTGGAAGGCCGAGCACCCGGGCGCGGTCGTGGTCTCCTACGTCAACACCACCGCGGACGTGAAGGCCGAGACCGACATCTGCTGCACCTCCTCCAACGCGGTGGACGTGGTCCGCTCGATCCCGGACGACCGCGAGGTGCTGTTCTGCCCGGACCAGTTCCTGGGCGCGCACGTCAGGCGCGAGACGGGCCGGGAGAACCTGCACATCTGGGCCGGTGAGTGCCACGTGCACGCCGGCATCAACGGGCCCGAGCTGGCCGAGCGCGCCGCGGCGTCGCCGGAGGCGGACCTGTTCATCCACCCCGAGTGCGGCTGCGCGACCTCCGCGCTCTACCTCGCGGGCGAGGGGACGGTGGAGCCGGAACGGGTGAAGATCCTCTCGACCGGCGACATGCTCACCGCCGCCAAGGAGACCGGCGCGACCTCGGTGCTGGTGGCCACCGAGGTGGGGATGCTGCACCAGCTTCGGCAGGCCGCACCGGAGATCGACTTCCGCGCGGTCAACGAGCGCGCCTCCTGCCGGTACATGAAGATGATCACCCCGGCCGCTCTGCTGCGCTGCCTGCGCGAGGGCGCCGACGAGGTGCACGTGCCCACCGACGTCGCCGATCGCGCGCGGGCCTCGGTGGAGCGGATGATCGCCATCGGCAAGCCGGGCGGTGGCGAGTGACCTGGGAAGCCGGTGCTGATCTGCTCGTGGTCGGCACCGGTGTGGCCGGGCTGACCGCTGCGCTGCGCGCCCGCGAGGCCGGGCTGCGGGTGCTGGTGGTGAGCAAGGACTTGGTGTCGGCGGGCAACACCGGCTGGGCGCAGGGCGGCATCGCCGTGGTCCGGGCCGACGAGCTCGATCCGGGCGACAGCCTGCACAAGCACGTCGAGGACACGCTGACCGCCGGGGTCGGCCTGTGCGCGCCGGAGGCGGTGCGCGAGATCCTCGCCGACGGGGCCGAGGCCATCGGCCGGTTGCGGGCGGCCGGGGCGGAGTTCGACGCCGCTGGTGGCGAGCTGGCGCGCACCCGCGAGGGCGGGCACCAGGCGTTCCGCGTGATCCACGCGGGTGGCGACGCCACCGGCGCCGAGGTGCAGCGGGCGCTGGTGGCGGCCGTGCGCGGCGGCGGGATCCCTGTGCTGGAGGAGCACTGCGTGGTCGAGCTGCTGCGCGGTGAGGGCGGTGCGATCGCCGGGGCGCTGGCGATGGATTCGCAGAGCCGCCCCGGTGTGCTGCACGCGCCCGCCGTCCTGCTGACCACCGGCGGCCTGGGGCAGCTCTACGCCGCCACGACCAACCCCGAGGTGTCCACTGCGGACGGTGTCGCGCTGGCGCTGCGGGCCGGTGCCGGGGTGGCGGACCTGGAGTTCGTGCAGTTCCACCCGACCGTGCTCTACGCCGCCGGTGAGGCGCGCGGACGCCGTCCGCTGGTGACCGAGGCGGTGCGCGGCGAGGGTGCGGTGCTGCTCGACGTGCGCGGCGAGCGGGTGATGGACGGGGTCCACCCGCTGGGCGACCTGGCCCCGCGCGACGTGGTGTCGGCGGCGATCACGCGGCGTGCCGCCGAGACCGGTGCCGAGCACGTCTTCCTGGACGCCACCGGGATCTCCGGGTTCGCCGAGCGGTTCCCGACCGTGCACGCCTCGTGCCGGGAGGCGGGGATCGACCCGCTGACCGAGCCGATCCCGGTGGCCAGCGCGGCGCACTACTCGTGCGGCGGCGTGGTGTCCGATGTGGATGGGCGAACGGCGGTGACCGGACTGTACGTCGCCGGGGAGGTGGCCTGCACGGGCCTGCACGGCGCGAACCGGCTGGCCTCCAACAGCCTGCTGGAAGGCCTGGTCGTGGGCGGCCGGGCCGCCTCGGCGGTGGCCAGGGACCTCGGTTGCGGCCTGCTGTCGCGCACGTCGGTGGGCGAGGTCGAGCCGCCCGCGTTCGCGGTCGTCGAGCGAGACCTGCTGCAGCGCACCATGAGCCGGCACGCGGGCATCGGCCGCAGCGAGGACGGCATGGCCGAGGCGTGCGCGGTGCTGGACCGCAGCTCCGTGGTCCGCCCGCTGCGGTCCCGGCAGGCGGTCGAGGACGCGTCGCTGACGCTGACCGCCCAGGCCCTGCTGGCCGCGGCCCGGCTCCGCGAGGAATCCCGCGGCTGCCACCGCCGCACCGACTTCCCGGACACCGACGACCTGCGCTGGCGGCGCAGCACCGTGCTCCGGCTGGACGCCTCGGGGTGGTTGATCCACGCCGAGACCGGAATTGCGAGGACAGCGGCATGACTTTCGACTTCGACGGCGCCCGCGAGATCGTCCGCACGGCGCTGGCCGAGGACCTGCGCCACGGCCCCGACGCCACCACCGAGGCCACGGTCGACCGGGACGCGGTCGCCGAAGCGGGCTTCAACACGCGCAAAGCCGGTGTGCTGGCGGGAATCCCGCTGGTGCGGCTGGTGCTCGACGAGGTGCTGGGCGCCGACGCCTACCAGGTGCTCGACGAGCGCGCCGACGGCGACCGGCTCGCTCCCGGCGACTGCGCGCTGCGCGTGAAGGCCCCGGTCCCAGGACTGCTCACCGCGGAGCGCACCGCCCTGAACCTGCTGACGCACCTCTCGGGCATCGCGACCGCGACGTCCTGGTGGGTCGACGCCGTGCAGGGCACGGGCTGCCGGATCCGGGACAGCCGCAAGACCCTGCCGGGCCTGCGCGACCTGCAGAAGTACGCGGTCCGCTGCGGTGGCGGCGTCAACCACCGGATGGGCTTGGGCGACGCGATCCTGATCAAGGACAACCACGTCGTCGCCGCGGGCTCCCCGTCCGCGGCCGTCCGGGCCTGCCGCGCCCGGTTCCCGGACCTCCCGATGGAGGTGGAGGTGGGCGACCTCGACGAGCTCGACGAGGTCCTCGCCGAGAACGTCTCGCTGGTCCTGCTCGACAACTTCACCCCCGAGGACTGCGCGGAAGCCGTGCGGCGGACCCGGGCGACCTCCCCGGGCACCGAACTCGAGTCCTCCGGCGGCCTCACCCTCGACGTGGCCCGGGCCTACGCCGACACCGGAGTCCACTACCTCGCGGTCGGGGCCCTGACCCACTCCTCCCCGTCCCTGGACCTCGGCCTGGACATGTGACCCGAAACCACCACCGCACCGTCCCCGACCAGGCACGACTCGCCCGACCGCGTGGAGGGATCCGAATTTCGCGCGAAGTTCGAGGCTTGAAGTTCGGCTTCGAACTTCGCGCGAAATTCGAAAAGTCCTGGTCCGGAGGCCTCGTGGCGGGTCGGCGGGCGGCGCTCCCGGTCCGGCATGATCAGGTGGAACGGGAGGTGTGCGTGGTGGCTTCTGCTCTGTTGGACGGCGCTCGGGTGGCGCGGCGGCCCACCGGTCCGGTGCTGGCGCTGCTGGTGGCCGTGGTGTGCCTGCTGGTGGGTCCCGCGGTCGTGACGTTGGCGCTGCTGCCGGTGTTCGGGATGTCGGCGCTGGCGTTGGTGGAAGGGCCGATGGGGCTCGGGACCCAGCTGGTGCTGCTGCTGAGCTTCCTCGGGGCCAGCGGTGTGCTGGCCGTCTGGGTGCTGGTCAAGGAGCGGCGTCCGCTGGCGAGCCTGGGGTTCTTCCCCGCTTCTCGGATCGGGGCGCACCTCGCGCTGGGCGCCGGGGTGGCGGTGCTGCTGCTGGCGGTGCCCGTGGTGGTGAACCTCGCGGGCGGGCAGTACCTGGTCGGACCGGTGCGGTTCGCGCAGGTGGGCGCGGTGTTGCTGGCCTTGGTGGGCTTCACCGCCCAGGCCTGCACCGAGGAGGTCGTCAGCCGCGGGTTCCTGCTGCAGGCCGCCTACCGGAAGTGGGGGCTGACCGCGGCGATCCTCTTCCAGGCGGTGGTGTTCGCGCTCCTGCACGGGTCCAACTTCGACGTCGGCGTGCTGCCCCTGATCAACGTCCTGCTGGTCGGACTGGTGCTGGGCCTGTGGGCGGTGGCCGAGGGCTCGCTGTGGGGCGTGTGCGCGTTCCACGTCGTGTGGAACTGGTGCCAGGGCAACGTGGCCGGGATCCAGGTGTCCGGGATGGACATCCAGGCCACCTTGCTGAGCCTCGACCCCGAACCGGGGTCCGCCGATCTGATCACCGGCGGCGGCTTCGGCGTCGAGGGCAGCATCATCACGACGTTCGTCCTGGTCGTGGCGACCGCGCTGGCGTTGCGGGTGGTTCAGAAGCGGCGGTTGGTGAGCACCGGGACGGCTTGACGGGCTCCTTCGACCGCTGCGGGGTCGATGTCGACGACCTTGACCGCGGGGTCGGCGCCGAGCTGGGCGTGGACGTGGCCGAGCGGGGTGGCCACCAGGCTGTGGCCGACGCCCGTGGGCGCCTTCCCCGAGGGTTCGCGGCCGATGCTACGCGGGTCGCCCTGGCCGCAGGCCACGATCCACGAGGTCGAGTCGAGCGCGCGGGCGCGCACCAGCAGCTCCCACTGCTCGACCTTGCCCTCGCCGGAACCCCACGACGCGGGCGTGACGATCACCGAGGCGCCCTCGTCGGCGAGCTTCTGGAACAGCCCGGCGAACCGGACGTCGTAGCAGGTGGTGAAGCCGATGCCGACGCCGTCGAGGGTGACCACGACCGGGTCGGTGCCGGGGGCGACGGTGCGGGACTCGGCGAAGCCGAAGGCGTCGAACAGGTGGATCTTGTCGTAGGAGGCGTCCAGGCCGCGGCCGGTGATCAGCAGCGTGTTGGTGACGCGGCCGTCGTCGGCGGGGGTGAACATGCCCACGACCACGGCGATTCCGGCTTCCTGGGCGAGGCGGCGGACCTCGGTGGCCCACGGCCCGTCGAGCGGCTCGGCCAGCGGTCCGAGCTTCACGCCGAAGCAGGCCATCGTGGCCTCCGGGAACACCGCCAGGTCGGCGCCTTCTTCGGCGGCCCGGCGGATGCCGTCGGCGACCAGCTCCAGGTTCGCCTCCGGATCCGGCCCCGACACGATCTGGCACAACGCGATCCGCATAACCACAACCATCCTTCGCCGACGTCTGTTCGGAAGTGGCGGAGCCACTTTCTCTTTTCGGTGAGCGCCTGAGCAGCTGGCACCGCCGGGGGTTCTGAGCGGCTTCGTGGCGAGCACGCCGCGACGCCGATGTCCACCCCTTGGGTAAGCGGCATACATCAGGAGTGGCGCGCGGAGTCCACGGAGCCGATCAGGTTCCCCTACCCGCACCGCCGCGCAAAATGAGTGGATACCTGATGTGAACCGATATGATGTTTGTATACCGACGATATGCAAGCAAGGGGTCAAGTTGCCGTCCGGACGTGAACTCGCTTACGCCCACCTCAAGGACACCGTCCTGAGCGACCCCAGCATGCAGGGGCAGTTCGTCAACGAACAGGCCCTCGCCGACGAGATCGGCGTGTCGCGCACGCCCATCCGCGAAGCCCTGCTGCTGCTCGCGGCCGAGGAACTGGTCCAGCTGGTGCCCAAGCGGGGTGCCTACATCGCGCCGGTCGGCGGCCGGGAGATCCGCGAGCTGTTCGAGATCCGCGCGATGATCGAGTGCTACGCCGCCCGCCGGGCCGTCGAGCTCGACGCGGTGCCGCTGGAGGAGATGCGCTGGCAGCTCGACGAGCAGCGGCAACTCGGTGACGACCAGGCGCGCGAGTTCATCGCCCACGACCACCGGTTCCACTCCGCGCTGGTCGCGGCCGTCGGCAACGAGATGCTGTCGAAGACCTACGACGGGCTGCGCGCCCGCCAGATCCGGGCGGGCGTGGAGGCGCTGTTCCGCTCCGACGGGCGGCGCAAGTCCGTGCTGGCCGAGCACGAGGCGATCTGCTCGGCGCTCGCCGCGGGCGACCCGGAGGCCGCGACCGCGGCGATCACCGAACACCTCAGCGCGACCCGGCTGGTGCTGCAGTCCGGCTGAGCCCGAGTCCGATCAGCGTCACCACGCAGGTCGCCGCCAGGTAGCAGGCGGGAGCGACCCAGCTGTCGAAGTAGGCGTACAGCGAGGTGAACAGCAGCGGCGCCAGCGCTCCGCCGATGATCCCGGCGAGGGTGTAGGCCAGTGACGACCCGGTGGCGCGCAGCGCCGGGCTGAACTGCTCGGCGATGAACGCCGCCTGCGGCCCGTACATCAGCGCGTGCCAGACCAGCCCGACGATCACACCGACGATCAGCAGTCCGGCGGAACCGCCGCTGACCAGCGGGAAGAACGCGAACGGCCACACCAACCCGCCGACGGCGCCGATCGCGTAGATCGTCCGGCGCCCGAAGCGGTCCGACAGCGCACCGGCCAGCGGCATCAGGAACAGCTGCAGCGAGGAACCGAGCATCACGCCGGTGACCGCCCAGCTCTTGGGCATGTCCAGCTGCTGCGTGGCGTAGGTGAGCACGAAGACCGTGAACAGCGCGTAGAGCACGTCCGGGCCGACGCGGGAGAGGATCCCGGAGATCAGCGCGCGCGGCTCCTGCGTGATGACTGCGCGCACCGGGGCGCCGGCCTGCTCGCCCTTCTGCTGGAGCTCCTGGAAGACCGGGGTCTCCTCCAGCTTGACGCGGATCCACAGGCCGAAGATCACCAGCACGGCCGACAGCAGGAACGCGACCCGCCAGCCCCAGGACATGAACTGCTCGGAGGTCAGGCCGGCGGCGAGCCCGGCGAGGACGCCGTTGGCCAGCAGGTTGCCGGCCGGCGGTCCGATCTGGGCGGCGGAGGCCCAGAACCCGCGATGTTCATCGCTGCCGTACTCGCTGGACAGCAGCACGGCGCCGCCCCACTCGCCGCCGATGCCCACGCCCTGGGCGAATCGCAGCACCACGAGCAGCACCGCGCCGAGCGCGCCGACCTGGTCGTGGGTGGGCAGCAGTCCGATGAGGACGGTGGCGATGCCGGTGATCAGCAGCGTGATCACCAGGACCTGCTTGCGGCCGAGCACGTCGCCGAGGCGGCCGAAGACGAACCCGCCGAGCGGGCGGGAGACGTAGCCGACGGCGTAGGTGGAGAACGCCAGCAGCGTGCCCGACAGCGGGTCGTGGCTGGGGAAGAACAGCTGGCCGAAGACCAGCGCCGAGGCGACCGAGTAGGCGGCGAAGTCGTACCACTCCAGGGAGGTTCCGCTCAGGCTCGCCACGAATGCCTTGATCAGGTCTTTGCGCGCCGGTCTCGCGGCGGTCGCGGACGCGTTCGTCATGGGCTCCCTCGATTTCCAGGTGGGCCGGCAAAGTGTGATACGAACTGTATACAAGACGTATGCCTGATGGGGAGGGTGTTTTGTTTCCACTGCGTTTCGACGTCGGCGGCCAGGCCGTCGAGGTTCGGGTGAAGACGCTGCTCAACGCCGGTTACGCCGGTCGCAGCCAGGACGACGTGGCCGCCCACGTCGCGGAACTCGCCGAGCTCGGCGTGCCCGCTCCGACCCGCACGCCCTGCCTCTACCCGGTCGCGCCGTACCTGGCGATGCAGACCGACGCGGTCCCGGTCCAGCACGGACGCACCTCCGGCGAGGCCGAGTGGGCGCTGGTGATCACCGACGACGACGTGCTGCTCACCGCCGCCTGCGACCACACCGACCGGGAGCTGGAGGTCCACGGCGTGGCCTGGAGCAAGCAGGCCGGCCCGGACGTCCTCGGCCGCGAGGCGTGGCGGCTCGCCGACGTCGAGGACCACCTCGACGAGCTCACCCTCACCGCCTGGGCAGGTGGGGAGAAGATCCAGGACGGCACCCTCGCCGACCTGCTCACCCCGCACTACTGGCTCGACGAGCTCCGCGAGCGGGGCCTGGCCGAACCCGGCACGGTCCTCATCTCCGGCACCATCCCGATGACCCCCGGCGTCGACCAGTTCGCCACCACCTGGCGGGTCGACCTCGCCGACCCCCGCACCGGCGACACCATCACCTGCTCCTACGCGGTCAACCCGATGCCGGAACCCGTGGCCTGACGCTCACCGGCGACCGCCACGTCCGCGACGTCCCGGCTCGGGGGCCGGATCACTCCTGTGTTCCGGCCCCCGATTACCGGAGTCTTCCGGGTTCTGAACACCGCGGTAATCGTGCACCGCCGCGGACGGGCGTGTTGGGAGTGGAGGGGGAGGAAGATCTCAAGTTATTGAGTATGAGTTGCAATAGCCCTTATGGTGCATGAGTGCTGAAACGTCGGAGTCTGGTCGTGGGGTTATCGCTCGTCGCGGGGGTTGTGGCGGCGGGGTGCGCTGCGCCTTCGCAGCCAGGGGAACCCGGGGCGATGCTGCTGGCCGACGGGTACGAGCCGGAGAGCTTGAACCCGCTGCTCGGGTACGGAGCGGAAGGGGCGGCGAAGTTCTACGACGGGCTGCTCGCCTTCGACGGGCGGGCGCAGCTGCGGCCCGCGCTGGCGGTGCAGCCGCCGCAGTCCAACGCCGACGCCACCAGCTGGACCGTGAAGCTGCGCGACGGCGTGAAGTTCCACGACGGCACGCCCTTCGACGCCGAGGACGTGGTGGCCACCTACCGCGCGGCGACCGACCCGGCCTACGCCTCCACGATCTCCTCCGACTACGACGTGCTCGCCGGAGTTCAGGCCGTCGACCCGCACACCGTTCGCTTCGACCTGAAGTTCCCCTACTCCGCCTGGCCGTCCAAGCTCGTGCTGGGCATCCTGCCGAACGAGGCGCTGAAAACCCCGTCGTCGCAGGAGAACTCGCCGCTCAACACCCGCCCCGTCGGCACCGGCCCGTACAAGTTGGTGGAGTGGCGCCAGGGCGACCAGATGACCTGGACCGCCAATCCCGACTACTGGGGCGGCGCACCCTCGGTCCACGACATCACCGTCGTGTTCGCCAAGGACGACAACACCCGCGCCCAGCGGTTAGCGGCCGGCGAGTTCGACGGCACCGTGCTCCCGCCGGTGCTCGCCGAAGGCGCCGCGCGCGACGGTTTCCGCGTCGTGCACCACGAGACCGCGGACTACCGCAGCATCGCGCTGCCCAACACCCATCCCGTCGCCGGTGACCGCGCGGTCCGCACCGCGCTGAACTTCGCCGTGGACCGGGAGGGCATGATCAAGGCGCTGCTCGGCGGGCGCGGAAAACCCGCCTACGCACCGGTTCCGCCGTCGATGGGCGCCAACCACGAGCCCGCCGCGACCTTCGCCCACGACCCTCAGCAGGCGGGCCGGATCCTCGACGACGCCGGGTGGCGAGTCGGCTCCGACGGCATCCGCGAGCGCAACGGCACCCGCGCGAAGTTCACCGTCATGTACTTCGCCGACGACAGCCTCCGCCGCGACCTGGCAACGGGTTTCGCCTCCGACGCCCGCGAGGTCGGCATCGAGGTGGAGCTCGCCGGGGTGGACCGCTCCGCGGTCCCCGGCCGACTGGGCACCGACGGCATCGTGCTCGGCGGCGGCAACCCGATGGACCCGGACCCGCAGGTCTACTCCAGCCTGAGCTCCTCGGCGATCGGCACCGGCACCTACAACAACCCAGGTCAGTACCGCAACGCCGAGGTCGACACCGCGCTGGACGCAGCCCGCCGCGAGCTCGACCCGGCCAAGCGCGCCGAGCTCTACCGGCAGGCGCAGCGCGCCTACGTCGCCGACCCGGGCCTGGTGTACCTGGCGTTCATCGACCACAGCTACGTGCTGCGCGACGGTTCCTTCACCGGCTACCAGCCGCCGATCGAGCCGCACACCCACGGCACCACCTGGGGACCGTGGTGGAACGTCGAGACCTGGAAACCGCGCGCATGACCCGGGCGATCACGCGCCTGGTGCTGCGGCGCCTGGCCTTCGCCGTCCCGGTGCTGGTGATCGTCGCGCTCGGCGTGTTCCTGCTGGCCGCCGCCTCGCCGTTCGACCCGGTCGACCAGTACTTCGGGGTGCGGCTGTTCACCGCCTCGGCCACCGACGTGGCCCGGGTGCGCGCCGAGCTCGGCCTCGACCGGCCCGTGCTGGAGCAGTTCTGGCAGTGGTTCAGCGGGCTGCTCACCGGGGACCTCGGGGTGTCGCGGTCGATGCGCCAGCCCGTCGCCCAGGTCGTCGCCGAGCGGCTGCCGTGGACCGCGCTGCTCGCCACCACCGGACTCGCCCTCGCGGTGCTCTTCGCGCTGGTCGGCGGCACGATCGCGGCCTGGCGGCAGGGCGGTGCGGTGGACCGACTGGTCACCGCCGTCGGGCACGCCCTGGAAGGCGTCCCGCCGTTCGTGCTGGCGCTGCTGTCGATCGCGGTGTTCTCGCTGGGCCTGGGCTGGCTGCCGGTGGCGGGTCTGACCGATGCCGGGCAGCAGACCTCCTTCGGGCAGGTCGCCGAGCACCTCGCGCTGCCCGCCCTGGTGCTGGGCGTCTCCCAGACCCCGTGGCTGGTGCTGCACGTCCGGCAGTCGATGCTCGGCTCGCTGTCCGAGGACCACGTCACCGGTGCCCGGGCGCGCGGACTCGCCGAGCGCGTCGTGGTGCTGCGGCACGCCCTGCCGACCGCGCTGCTGCCGTTCGTGACCCTGATCGGCGCCCGCATCCCGGAACTGGTCACCGGGACGGTGCTGGTCGAGGAGGTCTTCTCCTGGCCCGGCCTGGCCGGTGCGGTGGTCACCGCCGCGACCGCCGTGGACTACCCGCTGCTGGCGATGGTGACCCTGGTGGCCACCGCCGCCGTGCTGCTGGGCTCGCTGCTGGCCGACGTCGCCGCGGTCCTGCTCGACCCGAGGGTGGCCGCAGATGGCTGAGCAGACCTGGAAACCCGCGGGCCGCGCCGGTGTCTCCCGCGCCCGCCCGCACACCCGCCTGCGCGCGTCCGTCATCGCGCTCGCACTGCTGGTGCTCGGCGCGGTGCTCGTGCCGGTGCTGCTGGGCGGGCAGGGCGTGAGCTACGAGGAGATCCGCCTCGCGCCCGGCCTCGCGCACCCCTTCGGCACCGACTCCAACGGCCGCGACCTGTTCGTGCAGTCCATGTCGGGACTGCGGGTGTCGCTGCTGGTGGCCGCGTTCAGCGCGCTGGTGTCCACAGTGCTCGGTTCGCTGGTCGGCGTCGTGGCCGGCGGGCTCGGCGGCTGGACCGACCGGCTGCTGATGCGCCTGGTCGACACCGTCAACTCGGTGCCGCACCTGCTGCTGGGCGTGGTCATCGTCGCGCTGTACCGGGGGAGCCTGGTGGCGGTGATCTGCTCGATCGCCCTGACGCACTGGACGACGGTCGCGCGCATCGTGCGCTCGGAGGTCCTGTCGCTGCGCCAGCGGCCCCACATCGACGCCGCGATCGCCGGCGGCTCCTCGCGGACCCGGATCCTGCGCAGGCACCTGCTGCCCGCGATCGTGCCGCAGGCCGCGCTGTCGGCGGTGCTGCTGGTGCCGCACGCGGTGTGGCACGAGACCGCGCTGAGCTTCCTCGGCCTCGGCCTGCCACCGCACCTGGCCAGCATCGGCAACATCCTCGGCGACGGCCGCGACGCCGTGCTGCTGGGAGCCTGGTGGATCGTGCTGTTCCCGTCGGCGCTGCTGGTGATCACCACGCTGGCGGTGTCGGGACTGGCCGCGACCTGGCGGGACCGGATCGTGCCGCGACGACGATCGGAGCTGTCGCTGTGACCCACACCCGAGCCCCCGAGGTGACCGATCTGCTGACGCTGCAACGCCTCTCGGTCCGCTTCCGACTGCCGCGCGGTGTGCTGGTGCGGGCCGTCAGCGACGCGACCCTGCGGTTGCGGCCCGGCCGGGTGCTGGCGCTGGTCGGCGAATCCGGTTGCGGCAAGTCGGTTCTGGCCTCCGCGCTGCTGGGACTGCTGCCCGGCAACGCCGAAACCCGCGGCCAGGCGCTGCTCGACGACGGAACCGACCTGCTGTCGGCCCCGGAACCGCTGCTGGCCGGGCGGATTCGCGGCCGACGCATCGGACTCGTCCCGCAGTCGGCGAGCACCCACCTCACCCCGGTGCGCACCGCCCGCGCCCAGCTCGTCGAGACCGTCGACGCGCTGCGCGGCCCCAGCGACGCCGACGAGCTCGCCGAGCGCGTCGGCCTCGACCCCGCCGACCTGGACCGCTACCCGCACGAGCTCTCCGGCGGCATGGCGCAGCGCGTCGCGCTCGCGCTGGCGCTGGCGGGCGACCCGCGGATCGTCCTCGCCGACGAGCCGACCACCGGCCTGGACCGGCCGCTGGTGCACCGCACCGTCGACCTGCTCGCCGAGGCCGCCACCGACGACCGCGCGGTCCTGCTCATCACCCACGACCTGGCCGCCGCCCGCCGCGTCGCCACCGACGTGGCCGTGATGTACGCCAGCCGCATCGTCGAAGCCGGGCCGGCCGAGCAGGTGCTGAACGAGCCCTGGCACCCCTACACCGCAGGGCTGCTGGCAGCGCTGCCGGAAAGCGGGTTCGAGCCGATCCCCGGCCACCCGCCGTCGTTGACCGAACTCGACCGCGTCGAACAGGAGTGGGGCTGCGTGTACTGCCAACGCCGTCCGGACCAGCCGGGATTCGCGCCCTGCACGGGAGATCCGGAACTGCTCGCCCGAGGCGATCGGTGGATCGCCGCCCACGCGCCGTGCTGAGCGCCACCGACCTCGTCGTCGGCTACCGCCGCGGGCGACCGGTCGTCGACGGCGCGAGCATCGACATCGCCGCAGGTGAAGTGCTCGGCCTGGCCGGGCCCAGCGGCTCGGGCAAGTCCACGCTGGGACGCGTGCTGGCGCTGCTGCACCGTCCCTGGTCCGGACGGGTGTCGCTCGATGGCGGTGACATCACGGGTTTTCGGCACCGCACGCCCCCGGAAACGCGAAGGGCCATCGGAATCGTCTTCCAGCACCCGCGACCCGCCGTCGACCCGCGCTTCACGCTCCGCGAAATCATCGCCGAACCCCTGCTGGCCAACGGAGAACCCGCCGACATCGCCGAGATCACCGACGAAGTGGGCCTCACCGGCGAACTCCTCACCCGCCGGCCGCACGAGGTCAGCGACGGTCAGCTGCAACGCGCGTGCCTGGCCCGCGCGCTCGCCCCGCGGCCCCGCTACCTGGTGTGCGACGAGATGACGGCCATGCTCGACGCTTCCACCACGGCCGCTCTCGTGCGGGTCGTCGACCGGCAAACCCGGGAAAACAACACCGGCGTGTTGGCCATCAGCCACGACGAGGCGCTGCTGACTCGCTGGGCCCACCGTGTGGTTCACGTATCCGAGTTGATATGAGATCGTGGCGCAACGCGGTGCTCGGGGAGCCGCTCTAGGAAGTACGAACGACTCTCAGGAGCAGACGTGAGCGAGCAAGAAGGCACCACCTTCATCCAGTGGCGCGAGCGAGTGCACAACGAAGCCGCCGGTGACCGCCCCCAGATGCGCCTCCTCATGATGGTGGCCGCTGCGGTCGTAGTAGCAGGAATCGTAGTGGGCACCATCGTCCTGATGCTTTCTTGATTTTTTGCCTACTCGGCTTGCTTGGCGGTGCGGGTAGCGGAACCTGAGCGGCTCCGTGGACTCCGCGCGCCGCTCCTGATGTATGTCCAATACACGGCGTCGCGGCGTGCTCGCCACGAAGCCGCTCAGAACCCGCGGCGGTGCCAGCGTCTTAGGTGGGGCAAAGAGAAACCGGCTTCGCCGGTTGCCTGACGGTGGGTTGGGTTTGGTGCGTCAGCTGTCGGTTTTTCGCCAGTACTGCTTGCGGTGGCCGTCTCGGAGGACGATTCCCCGCTCCGCCAGTTGAGTTCGCAGCAGCGCGGCCTCCTTGTGGTCGCGCCTGCGCAAGGCTCGATCGCGATCGGCCATCAGGGCGTTGGCCCGCAGCGACAGCTCCGGCGCGTCCTCGGTCCACAGCTTGTAGTGCCCCGCGTAGGGGTCCGCGTCGCGCCAGCGGTAGCCGTGCTCGCGGAACGCGTCGCGCAGCGCCGAGCGGTCCAGGCCCGACTTCCGGCGCGCCAGCTCGGCGCCGGTGCCGTCCAGCAGCACCAGGTGGCCGCGCTCGGTGAACGCCGCGTCGACCCCCGCGGCGGGGATCTCGTGCGCGTTGCGGCCGGTCGCCAGCACCACCTGCTCCGGGCCGACCACCACCGTCAGCCGCTCCTGGGCGAGCAGGCCCGCGAAACCCAGGCCGATCAGCGCGCCCAGCGCGATGGCCACCAGCATCCCCCACGGGTCCGCGCCCGAGGCCGCCAGCTCGAACACGCCCTGGAACGGCGCCCACGGCAGCCCCGCGACCCACGCCGCGGCCACCCGCAGCAGGAACCCCGCCGTCGCGCCGAGCAGCGGGCAGTAGATCCACGAGCCACGGCGCACCAGTGCGGGCGGACGGATCGTCGTCGCGGTGGTCATGCGCCCATTATCGCGGGAGAAAGGGCCCGGGGTGCGCACACCCCGGGCCCTCCCGATCCCCCTCCTGGACGGGTCAGGCGCCCGCCTCGCGCAGCAGGACGTCCACTGCGGCGTCGTTGCGAGCGGTCTCCCGCTCGATCACGTCGCCAGGCGGGTAGAAGCCGTCGAGACCACCGCCGTTGGCCGGGTACATCTCGAAGGTGAACGCCAGGATCTTGTGCTGGCCCCACATCCAGTCGAGGCTGTCGCCGTCGGTGACGTACAGGTCGCTGGACTGCTGCGGCGTGTAGCCGTTGGTCTGCGCCATCTCGGTGCCGACCTTGGCGAACCGGTCGTGCTCCTGCTGGGTCATGCCCTCGGTCACGTCGTCCGGGGTGTGGCCGAAGGGCCAGAGCACGAGCTCGGAGTAGGTGTGGAAGTCGACCGCCGCCTTGATCTGCTGGGTGCCGCCCACCACGCGCGAGTCGATGAAGTCGCGCATCGCCGCCGTCTCCGGCGCGGACCACGCCGCGGTGCCCCGGTAGGTCTCGTCGGCCGGGTCATCGCTGGAACCGCCGCAGCAGCCCCACTTGTGGCCCCAGTTGCGGTTGGTATCGGTGCCCTGGTCCTGGCGGTTCTTGCGCCAGCCCTGGTACTCGCCCGAGGCCACGTCGAAGGTCGAACCGTCCGGGTTGACCGACGGGATGATCCAGATCTCCCGGTTGTCGACCGAGTCCTTCACCGCCGGGTCCGCGTAGTTGTCGGTGAACCGCTGCGCGATGTGCAGGCACATCTCCGTGGTCAGGTGCTCACGGGCGTGCTGGTTGCAGTCGAACAGGACCTCGGGCTCGTCCTCGTCGGTGGCCACGTTGTCGCTGATCTTGAGCACCGGGATGTCGCGGTTCTCGAACGACTTGCCCGCGCTGACCTTCGCCGCGATGTCCGGGTGGTCGGCCACGGTCTTGTCGAGCTCGGCGACCATCTCGTCGTAGTTGTGGTACGCCTCGTCGCCGGGCGGGAAGTCGCCCGGCACCTTCGGCTCGACGCCGTTGCGGCGCTTCAGCGAATCGGCGACCTTGGTCTGCTCGGTGAGCTGGAAGCCGCGAGCGCGCAGCTGCTCGGCCTCCGCCCCCGTCGCCTCCACGGTGGCGACGCGGTCCTTGGTGACCCCGAGGACCTCCGCGCCGCTGCGGTTGATCTCCGTGCGGGATGCGCTGTCGGTGTTGGGGACCGTGTAGACGGCCCTGTCCTGAGCGGACGCACCGGTCGGTTCTGCGGCCAGGCCCGCCTGAACCGGTGCCAGAAGGACGAGCCCGGCGGCCGCGGCCACCAGTGCTGCCTTGCGCCGTGAACTGAACATCGGATCTCCGATCGATCACTGGAGGTGACCAACGAAGATTCCAAGAGGTGGAGACCAATGGCAACCGGATGGCGAACTATAGCCGTCACATGAACGTTTTCCCATTTCACAGCGGGTGCCGACACGCGGCCGGAGTGTCGGTGTGACCCGGGGCCGGGTTCGCGGACACCGGGGGTGGGCGGCGATTACCCTGGTCGGTGTAGTTCCCCGCCCGGAAAGGTTGCCCATGCTCACCCGCTCCGACCTGCGCGGTCGTGTTCCGTCCACCGTCGAGCTGCGCGCGACGCTGCCGCGCGCCGAGATGGACGTCGAGCACGTGCTGCATCGGGTCCGGCCGGTGATCGAGGACATCCGCGACCGGGGCGTCGAGGCCGTGCTCGACCACACCGAGAAGTTCGACGGCGTCCGGCCCGAGCGGGTGCGGGTGCCCGCCGAGGAGCTCAGCCGCGCCCTCGACGAGCTCGACCGCACCGTGCGCTCCGCGCTGGAGGAGTCCATCGCGCGCGCCCGCCGCGTGCACGCCGACCAGCGGCGCACCGACAGCACCACCCAGGTCGTGCCCGGCGGCACGGTCACCGAGCGCTGGGTGCCGGTCGCCCGCGTCGGCCTCTACGCGCCGGGCGGGCTCGCCGTCTACCCGTCGAGCGTGGTCATGAACGTCGTCCCGGCGCAGACCGCCGGTGTCGAGTCGCTGGTCGTGTGCAGCCCGCCGCAGGCCGAGTTCGGCGGCCTGCCGCACCCGACGATCCTGGCCGCCGCGCAGCTGCTCGGCGTCGAGGAGGTCTGGGCGGTCGGCGGTGCGCAGGCCGTGGCGCTGCTGGCCTACGGCGGTCACGACACCGACGGCGCCGAGCTGCTGCCCGCCGACATGGTCACCGGTCCCGGCAACGTCTACGTCACCGCCGCCAAGCGCCACCTGCGCAGCCTCATCGGCATCGACTCCGAGGCCGGACCCACCGAGATCGCGGTGCTGGCCGACGGCACCGCCGACCCGGTGCACGTCGCCGCAGACCTGATCAGCCAGGCCGAGCACGACACGCTCGCCGCGAGCGTGCTGGTCACGACCTCGCCGGAGCTGGCCGACGCCGTCGACGCGGAGCTGGAGCGCCAGGTCGCCCAGACCAAGCACGTCGAGCGCATCCGCACCGCCCTGACCGGGCGGCAGTCCGGCTGCATCCTGGTCTCCGGCATCGACGACGGGGTGCGCGTGGTCGACGCCTACGCCGCCGAGCACCTGGAGATCCAGACCGCCGACGCCGAGGCGGTCGCCGCGCGGATCCGCAACGCGGGCGCGATCTTCGTCGGCCCGTACGCGCCGGTCTCGCTCGGCGACTACTGCGCCGGCTCGAACCACGTGCTGCCCACCGGTGGTTGCGCCCGGCACTCCTCGGGCCTGAGCGTGCAGAGCTTCCTGCGCGGCATCCACGTCATCTCCTACAGCGAGCAGGCGCTGCGCGACGTCGCGGACCAGGTCGTCGCCCTCGCCGACGCCGAGGACCTGCCCGCGCACGGCCAGGCCGTGACCGCCCGCTTCTGAATCCCCCTGCGAAGGACACCCATGAGTGACGTGCTCGGCGCCGACACGACGCTGGCCGACCTGCCGCTGCGGGAGGACCTGCGCGGCCGCAGCCCCTACGGGGCCCCGCAGCTGGACGTCTCGGTCCGGCTGAACACCAACGAGAACCCCTACCCGCCGCCGCCGGAACTCGTCGCCGACGTGACCGCGGCGGTCCAAGAAGCTGCCGCTGACCTGCACCGGTACCCGGACCGCGACGCCACGGCGCTGCGCGCCGACCTCGCCGCCTACCTGACCGAGGCGACCGGGGTGTCGTTGGCGACCGAGAACGTCTGGGCCGCCAACGGTTCCAACGAGGTGCTCCAGCAGATCCTGCAGGCCTTCGGCGGGCCCGGGCGCACCGCGCTGGGCTTCGAGCCCTCGTACTCGATGCACCCGATCCTGTCGGCGGGCACCCGCACCGACTGGCTGCCTGCGCCGCGTCGGGCGGACTTCAGCCTCGACGGCGCCGAAGCGGCCCGCCTGGTCGCCGAGAAGCAGCCCGACGTGGTGTTCGTGACCAGCCCGAACAACCCGACCGGCCAGTCGATCGCGCCGGCGGACCTGCTGGCGGTCCTGGAGGCCGCGCCGGGCGTGGTCGTGGTGGACGAGGCCTACGCCGAGTTCTCCGCGCAGCCCAGCGCGGTTGAGCTGATCGAGCGGTACCCAACGAAGGTCATCGTCAGCCGCACCATGAGCAAGGCCTTCGCCTTCGCCGGCGGACGGCTCGGCTACCTCGCCGCAGCACCGGCGATGATCGAGGCGTTGCTGCTGGTCAGGCTGCCATACCACCTCTCGGCGATCACCCAGGCCGCCGCCCGCGCCGCGCTCCGGCACGCCGAGGCGACGCTGGGTTCGGTGCGCGCGCTGATCGACGAGCGCGAGCGCGTCGTGGCCGCGCTGACCGAGCTGGGGTTCACCCCGGCGCCCAGCGACGCCAACTTCGTGCTGTTCGGGCGCTTCGCCGACGCGCACCGCGCCTGGCAGCGCTACCTGGACTCCGACGTGCTGATCCGCGACGTCGGCATCCCCGGTCACTTGCGGGTCACCATCGGCACGCCCGCCGAGAACGACGCGTTCCTGGCGGCGAGCAAGGAAGTCATCGAGGAGATCGAACGGTGAGCACTTTCCAGCCCGGTACGCGGGTCGGCCGCGTCGAGCGCACCACCAAGGAGTCGTCGGTGCTGGTCGAGCTCGACCTCGACGGCACCGGCCAGGTCGACGTCGACACCACGGTCCCGTTCTACGACCACATGCTCACCGCCCTGGGCACGCACGCCGCGTTCGACCTCGAGGTCAAGTCCAGCGGCGACATCCACATCGACGCCCACCACACGGTCGAGGACACCGCGATCGTGCTCGGCCAGGCGCTGCGCCAGGCGCTGGGCGACAAGAAGGGCATCCGCCGCTTCGGCGACGCCTGGATCCCGATGGACGAGACCCTGGCGCACGCCGCCGTGGACGTCTCCGGGCGCTCCTACTGCGTGATGACCGGTGAGCCGGAGGAGTACAACACCTTCACCATCGGCGGGAACTACCCGTTCGTGCTCAACCGGCACGTGTTCGAGTCGCTGGCCTTCCACTCGCAGATCAACCTGCACACCCGGGTGATCCACGGCCGCGACCCGCACCACATCGCCGAGGCCCAGTACAAGGCCATCGCCCGCGCCCTGCGCGCGGCCGTGGAACCCGACCCCCGCTTCGCCGGAGTCGTCCCCTCCACCAAGGGCGCCCTGTAACGAGCACCCCCGCACGAGCGTCACCCGCGCGGGGCTCTCTTCGAATTTCGCGCGAAGTTCGACGCCCGGAGTTCCGGCTCGAACTTCGCGCGAAATTGGAATCCTCCGAGGCATCACCGCAGGTAGTCGGGTTGCGGCGGAGGGTCATGTCGCCTCGCTGAGAGGTCTGGTTCACCTCGTGGACATCGGAAGTCCGCCTCCCGGTGTCTTGACGGGGTGACGATCGGGCGTGTGCGCGCTTCTTCCCGTTCCGACGTCCCGGTGACCGAGCGGCTCGGCGTGGCCGCGACGTCCCAGCCGCAGGTCGGTGGTGTCGTGGACGGTGAGGCGGTCGCGGTGCGCCTGGGCTACGTCGGCCCCGACTTCGCGCGCTTCGCGATCCACGACCGCCACGGCGAAGCCGCCGAACCGTGCCACGTCGACGTGCTCGGTGAGAAGTTCGTGCCGATCCCGGTCACCGGGCACTACCACGTCACCGTCGAAGGCCCGGGCGACCTCCGGATGGAGCTCCGCGGCTCGCTGCTCGGCAGCGCCGCCGCGGTCGACGTCCAGGCCCGCCACACCGCGCGCGGCCTCGCGCTCGAACTCCGCAACAACGGTCCGCACGAAGCCGTGCTCGACCTGCGCGCCCTCGCCCACGCCGAGCACGAGAAGCGCGTCCAGCTCGCGGCCGGGGGAGCCGTGCCGCTGTTCTGGCCCGCCCCGCACGGCCACTACGACCTCGAGGTCACCGCTTCCGGGGACGCGACCTTCCACCGCAGGATCCTCGGCAAGGCCGAACCCGACGTCGTCGAGTAGTCCCGAGAAACGCGAAACCGCCCCTCGGAGGGGACGAGGGGCGGTTCGCACGTCAGCGGGGTCAGACCTTCTCGGCGGTCCTCTCCTCGGTGACGCCTCCGTCGTCGACGAAGGTCTGCTCGTTGAACGGCGCGCTGCCGGTGAACACCTGCTGCATCTGCGCGCGGTCGAGCTCCTTGGTCCAGGACCCGATGAGCACCGTGGCGACGGCGTTGCCCGCGAAGTTCGTCAGGGCGCGGGCCTCGGACATGAACCGGTCGATGCCCACGATCAGGCCGACGCCGTCGAGCAGCTCCGGCCGGTGCGACTGCAGACCGCCGGCCAGGGTGGCCAGACCGGCGCCGCTGACGCCCGCCGCGCCCTTCGACGCGATCATCATGAACAGCAGCAGACCGACCTGCTCGCCGAGCGACAGCGGGTCGCCCAGGGCGGTGGCGATGAACAGCGACGACATCGTCAGGTAGATCATCGTGCCGTCGAGGTTGAACGAGTAGCCGGTGGGCACCGTGATGCCCACGACCGGCTTGCTCACGCCCAGGTGCTCCATCTTGGCGATCAGCCGCGGCAGCGCGGCCTCCGACGACGACGTCGACAGGATCAGCAGGAACTCGCGGCCCAGGTAGCGCAGCAGGGAGAAGATGTTGACCCGCGCGAACAGCCACAGCACCGCGCCCAGCACGACGAAGATGAACACCGCGCACGTCGTGTAGAAGCCGAGCATGATCACCGCGAGGCCCTTGAGGGCGTCCACGCCGGTGGCGCCGACCACGGCCGCGATCGCGCCGAACGCGCCGATCGGGGCGACCCACATGACCATCGCCAGGATCTTGAACACCAGGCGCTGGACGTGCTCGATGCCGCGCAGGATCGGCTGGCCCTTCTCGCCCATGCCCTGCAGCGCGAAACCGGCCAGCAGCGCCACCAGCAGCGTCTGCAGCACCTCGCCCTCGGTCAGCGCGGAGACCAGCGTCTTCGGGATGATCCCGAGCAGGAACTCGGTGGTGGTCTGCGACTCCTCGCCGGCCTGCTCAGCACCCGAGCCGCGCAGCTCCTGGGTGATCTGCAGCCCCTCGCCCGGGTGCAGCACGTTGCCGACGACCAGGCCGATGACCAGCGCCACCACGGACATGATCACGAAGTAGGCGAGCGCCAGACCGCCCACCCGGCCGACCTTGGCGGCCTTGCGGACGCTGCCGACACCGAGCACGATCGTGCAGAAGATGATCGGCGAGATCATCATCTTGATCAGGCTCACGAAGCCGGTGCCCAGCGGTTTGAGCGCCTTGCCGACGTCGGGGGCCACGAATCCGACGGCGATGCCCGCCACCACGGCGACGATCACCGCGATGTACAGGTAGTGCGTTCTGTCCCGACGTTTCGTCGGCGCAGCATCATTGCTAGCCACTGTTGAACTCCTTGCGGGGCCGGTGTCTCCTGGTCACATACGATTCACCGTGCGTGTCCCAGGTCACGGGACGATCTGGACGGAGACTATGCGAGCTTTGCATCGACCCCGTCTCGCTTTCGTTCATTCTGTTCACGTCGTCGACATGAGTAAGTGATGTCCAGGTACCGCAACCAGTTCCGCCCGCGGTGGAGCCTCGCGCGACAGCTGTTCGTGCTGCAGATCATCGTCGTGGCCGTCGTCGTGCTCGCCGGAGCCGCCCTGGCCTGGTACGACGCTGACCGCCGCACGGAAGCCGCCGCGCGCGACGAGGTCGTGGCGGTCGCCCGCACGCTGGCCGCGCAGCCGGCAGTGGCCGACGCCCTCGCCGGTCCGGATCCGAGCGCGACCCTGCAGCCGATGGCCGAGCGGGTCAGGGCCGAGACCGGGGTCGACTTCATCACGATCATGTCGCCGCAGGGCATCCGGCACACCCACCCCGACCCGTCGCGCATCGGCAAGCCGTTCCGCGGCAACATCGACCCCACCCGGACCCTCGTCGAGACCTACACCGGGACGCTGGGCCCGTCGGTGCGCGCGGTCGTCCCGGTGCACCGCGGCCCCCAGCTCGTGGGGCTCGTGGCCGACGGCATCACCGTGCGGGTGCTCACCGACGAGCTCCGCAGGCAGATGACCGTGCTGGTGCTCGTCGCGGGCGGGGCGCTGCTGCTCGGCGGGGCGTTAACGTACCTGGTGAACGCGCGGATCCGGCGGCACACCCACGGCATGCGACCGGCGGAGCTGTCGCGGATGTACGAGTACCACGACGCGATCCTGCACGCGGTGCGCGAAGGCCTGCTGCTGGTGGGACCGGACGGGCGGGTCACCTTGTGCAACGATGGTGCCGCTGTGCTGCTTTCGCTGGGTCCCGCCGAGGTCGAAGGCGAGCAGGTGTCCCGGTTGGACCTGCCGCCGTCCCTTATGGACGCTCTCGGCCGCCGCACCGTCCGCGACGAGGTGCACCTCACCGACGACCGGGTGCTGCTGGTCAACGCCTCCCCGGTGCGCAGCGGCGGGCGGGACCTGGGCAGCGTCGTCACGCTGCGGGACCACACCGAGCTGCAAGCGCTCAGCGGCGAGCTCGACTCGATGCGCGGCTTCGCCGAGTCGCTGCGCTCGCAGGCCCACGAGTCGGCGAACCGGCTGCACACCGTCGTCTCGCTAATCGAGCTCGGCCGCACCGAGGAGGCCATCGGGTTCGCCACCTCCGAGCTCGACCTCGCGCAGCGGCTCACCGACCAGGTCGTCGGCGCCGTCGGTGAGCCGGTGCTGGCGGCGCTGCTGCTCGGCAAGAGCGCCGAGGCGGGGGAGCGGGGCGTCGAGGTCGTGCTCAGCGAGGACACCGAGGTCGACGACGCCGCGCTGGAGCACCTCGAATCCCGGGACCTGGTGACGATCCTCGGCAACCTGATCGACAACGCCGTGGAGGCCGTCGCCGACCGGCCGAACCCGCGCGTCGAGGTCACCATCCGGTCCACATCGGACGGATTGCTGATCCGGGTGGCCGACAACGGGCCCGGCGTGCCCGCCGACACCGGCGAGCTGTTCGAGCGCGGCTGGTCGACGAAGTCCGGGGACCGCGGCCTCGGGTTGGCGCTGGTCGGGCAGAGCGTGCGGCGGCACGGCGGCACGATCGACGTCGGCGGTGACGGGGGCGCGGTGTTCACCGTCCGGTTGCCGGGGGCGTCGCGGTGATCTCGGTGCTGGTGGTCGAGGACGACCCGGTGGCGGGCGAGGCGCACGAGGCCTACGTCAGCCGGGTCGAGGGCTTCACCGTGGCCGGGCGCGTCCGCACCGGTCAGGCCGCGCTGCGGTTCGTGGAGCACACCTCGGTCGATCTGGTGCTGCTGGACCTGCGGCTGCCGGACATGGACGGCCTGCAGGTCGCCCGCGCGCTGCGCACCGCCGGGCTGCCCATCGACGTCATCGCGGTGACCTCGGCCCGGGACCTGAAGGTGGTGCGCGCGGCGGTCTCCAGCGGCGTGGTGCAGTACCTGCTCAAGCCGTTCACCTTCGCCGCGATGCGCGAGAAGCTGGAGCACTACGCCCGCTTCCGCGCCACCCTCGGCCAGGACCGCGAGGTCCAGGGCCAGGCCGAGATCGACCGGGCCTTCTCGACCCTCCGGGGAGTGGATCGCGCGGCGTTGCCCAAGGGCATGGGCGGGGAAACGCTCGCCGCGGTCGTCACCGCCCTCCGCGCCATGCCCTCCGGCGGCTCGGCGGGCGCCGTGGGCGAGGCGGCGGGCGTCTCCCGCGTCACGGCCCGCCGCTACCTCGAATACCTCTCCGGCACGGGCGTGGTCGAACGCCTCCCCACCTACGGCACGGTCGGCCGCCCCGAGATGACCTACACCTGGACCGGAGAGTCCTGACCCCACCCGGATTACCGCCGTAATCCGCCGCCGGATTACGGCGGTAATCCGGCGAACCCCACGCGCGAGCCGTCCCATCCGTGGGGAGATCCGATTACCGCCGTAATCGGGGGACGGATTACCGCCGTAATCGGGTACCGGAATACGGCGGTAATCCGTCAGGCCGAGTGGTCGGTCCGGGGGCGGAGGAGGGGTGCGCCGGGGCCGTTCTCGGCTTGGCGGTCGTCGGGGTTGTTGAGGATGCAGGTGCGCAGCGAGAGGCAGCCGCAGCCGATGCATCCGGTGAGGTTGTCGCGCAGGCGCTGCAGGCCGTCGATGCGGGCGTCGAGCTCGTCGCGCCAGCGGCGGGACAGCCGTGACCAGTCGGTCTTGGTGGGCGCGTGGTCGTCGGGGAGCGTGGACAGCGCGTCGGAGATCTGCTCCAGGCTGAGCCCGACGCGTTGCGCGGCGCGGATGAACGCCAGCCGGCGCAGCACGGCCCGCTGGTAGCGGCGCTGGTTGCCGGTGGTGCGGGTGGAGGTGATCAGGCCGCGGTCCTCGTAGAACCGCAGCGCGGTCTGGGCGACGCCGCTGCGGTGCGCGACCTCTCCGATGGTCAGCAGCGCGGGAAGTTTCGTCACGCCCGCCAGGCTAATGGAAACCTCCAGGATGGTGGAGCCTTGACTTCGACTTAACTCGAAGTTCCACCCTGGACCGCATGGCGATCGAGACGGACTACCAGTACGCGGACCTGCATCCGCTGATGACCCGAATGACCGGCGACGAGAAGCACGACTCCGCCGCCACCTCCACCCTCGACGTGCTGTGGGTGCTCTACGACCAGGTCCTGTCGGTCGGGCCCGACCGCGTCGACGACCCGCAGCGCGACCGCTTCCTGCTGTCCAAGGGCCACGGGCCGATGGCCTACTACGCGGTCCTGGCGGCCAAGGGCTTCCTCGACCCGGACGAGCTGGACCGCTTCGGCGAGTTCGACTCCCGGCTCGGCTTCCACCCCGACCGGGTGCTGGCACCCGGCGTGGAGATCGGCAGCGGCTCGCTCGGCCACGGCCTCCCGCTCGCGCTCGGCGTCACCCTCGGCTTGCGCGCCCGAGGGCTCAACGGGCCACGCGTGGTCGTGCTCGTCGGCGACGCCGAACTCGACGAGGGCAGCAACCACGAGGCCATCCAGGTCGCCGGCCGTTGGGGGCTGGGGCGGCTGACCGCCGTGGTGATCGACAACCGCTCCTCCAGCACCGGGTGGCCGGGCGGCATCGCCGACCGCTTCGCCCGCGAGGGCTGGGCCACCCGCGTCGTCGACGGCCGCGACCACACCGCGCTGCACCAGGCCCTGACCACCACCACGACCGACCGCCCGCTCGCGGTCGTCGCCGAGGTCGACCCCCGAGGAGGGAACCGATGAGCATGCGCGACCAGTTCGTGCGCACCACCACCGAGGCGATGGACGCCGACCCCAGGGTGGCCCTGGTGCTGGCCGAGATCTCATCCGACCGCTTCACCGACGCCCTCGACCGGCACGCCGACCGCGTGTTCAACGTCGGCATCCGGGAGCAGGCGATGGTCGGCGTCGCCGGGGGACTGGCGCTGGCCGGGATGCGGCCCGTGCTGCACTCGATCACGCCGTTCGTGGTGGAACGGCCCTTCGAGCAGCTCAAGCTCGACCTCGGCCACCAGGGCGTCGGGGCGATCGCCGTCAGCACCGGCGCCTCCTACGACTACCCCGCGGCGGGGCGCACGCACATGGCTCCCGGCGACGTCGCGCTGATCGACACGCTGCCCGGCTGGACCGTGCACGTGCCCGGCCACCCGGCGGAGGTCGACGCGCTGCTCGGCCGCGAGTTCAGCCACGACGAGCCCGTCTACCTGCGGCTCTCCGACCGCGTCAACGCCGAGCCGCTGGCGACCGGGCCCGGCTGGCAGCAGGTGCGGCACGGCCGCGAGGGAGTTGTGCTCGCCGTGGGGCCGATGCTGGCGCCGGTGCTCGCGGCCACCGCGGCGATGGACGTCACCGTCCTCTACACGGCCACGATCCGGCCGTTCGATGCCGAAGGCCTGCGCGCCGCCGTGCGCGCGGCCACATCGGACGTGGTGCTGGTCGAGCCGTACCTGCGCGGCACCTCGACGCACGAGGTCGCCGACGCGCTGGCCGACGTCCCGCACCGGGTGCTGTCGCTGGGCGTGCGGCGGGACCGCGAGCTGCGCGCCTACGGCACCGCCGACGAGCACGAGGCCGCCCACGGGCTCGGGCCGACCGGCATCGCGGGCGAGGTGGAGCACTTCCTGCACGGGGCGGGCGAACGCGTGGCGTGAGGCCGGTAGCCTGAACCCGTGGCACGAGTCGTCATCTTGGACTACGGATCAGGCAACCTCCGCTCCGCCGAACGCGCGCTGCAGCGCGCGGGCGCCGACGTCGAGGTGACCGCCGACCATCGTGCCGCCGTCGAGGCGCAGGGCTTGGTGGTTCCCGGCGTCGGCGCGTTCGCCGCCTGCATGGATGGCCTGCTGGAGGTCGGCGGCGACAAGATCATCGACCAGCGGCTCTCCGGTGACCGCCCGGTGCTGGGCATCTGCGTGGGCATGCAGGTGCTGTTCGGCCAGGGCGTCGAGCACGGCGTGCAGGCCGACGGCTGCGGCCAGTGGCCCGGCACGGTCGAGCGGCTGCAGGCCGACGTGCTGCCGCACATGGGCTGGAACACCGTGCAGGCGCCGATGGACAGCGTGCTGTTCGCCGGGCTGGACGCCGACACGCGGTTCTACTTCGTGCACTCCTTCGCGGTGCGCAAGTGGGAGCTGGAGAGCTCCGACTCGATCACCCCGCCCCAGGTGACCTGGGCCGAGCACGGCGAGCCGTTCGTCGCGGCCGTGGAGAACGGGGCGCTGATGGCCACCCAGTTCCACCCGGAGAAGTCCGGCGATGCCGGTGCCCGGCTGCTGCGCAACTGGCTGGACACGCTGTGACCCGGCGGCACGGCCTGTTCGGCCCGAACGCGGTCCGCATCATCGCGCTGGTGCTCGCGGTCGGCATCGCCTTCACCGTCGGCGGCCCGTACCTGATCCAGGCCGGGGTGCCGCTGCTCGGAGTGATTGCGCTGAGCCTGCTGGTGCTGGGCGTTCCGCTGCTGGCCATCCTCCGCAGCGAGAAGTCCCGCCGCTGACCTGCGTGGACGCGCGGATTCCAATTTCGCGCGAAATTCGAGTCGCAACTTCGGCGGTCGAACTTCGCGCGAAATTCGAATCCGGCTGCTCCGGGGTGGCCGGGTGCCCGGAGTCGGCGCGGCGTCATTAGGGTTGTGGGCGTGAGCTTCACTTTGCTTCCCGCTGTTGATGTTGCCGATGGCCAGGCCGTCCGCCTCGTGCAGGGCGCCGCCGGTACCGAGACCTCCTACGGTGATCCGCTGGAGGCCGCGCTGACGTGGCAGCGCGCGGGTGCGGAGTGGGTCCACCTGGTCGACCTCGACGCCGCCTTCGGCCGCGGCAGCAACCGCGAGCTGCTGGCCGAGGTGACCGCGAAGCTGGACGTGCAGGTCGAGCTCTCCGGCGGCATCCGCGACGACGCCTCCCTGGAGGCCGCGCTGGCCACCGGCTGCGCGCGGGTCAACCTCGGCACCGCCGCGCTGGAGAACCCGGAGTGGGCCGACCGCGTCGTCGCCGAGTACGGCGACCGGGTGGCCGTCGGCCTGGACGTGCGCATCACCGATCAGGGCCACCGACTGGCCGCGCGCGGCTGGACCAAGGACGGCGGCGACCTGTGGGAGGTGCTGGCCCGCCTCGACGCCGCCGGCTGCCGCCGCTACGTCGTCACCGACGTCAGCAAGGACGGCACGCTGCAGGGCCCGAACACCGAGCTGCTGCGCGCGGTCTGCGATCGCACCGACGCCCCGGTGATCGCCTCCGGCGGTGTGTCCAGCGTCGACGACCTGGTCGCCCTGTCGCAGCTGGCCCCGGCCGGCCTCGAGGGCTCCATCGTCGGCAAGGCCCTCTACGCGCAGAACTTCACCTTGGAAGAAGCCCTCGCCGCCGTGCGCTGAGCCTGGCTCTACCCTGGTGCGCATGGGTGTCGCTGTGCGTGTGATCCCGTGCCTGGACGTGGACCAGGGACGGGTCGTCAAGGGAGTCAACTTCACCGACCTCCGGGATGCGGGTGACCCGGTGGAGCTGGCTTCGGCCTACGACACCGAGGGCGCCGACGAGCTGACCTTCCTGGACGTCACGGCGTCCTCGTCGGACCGCGAGACGACCTTCGACGTGGTCCGGCGGACCGCCGAGCAGGTGTTCATCCCTCTGACGGTCGGCGGCGGCGTGCGCAGCACCGAGGACATCAACCGGCTGCTGCGGGCCGGGGCCGACAAGGTCAGCCTGAACACCGCTGCGATCGCGCGTCCGGAGCTGCTCAACGAGGCCTCGAAGCGGTTCGGCGCGCAGTGCGTCGTGCTGTCGGTCGACGCCCGCCGGGTGCCCGAGGGCGGGCAGCCCACGCCGTCCGGCTACGAGGTCACCACGCACGGCGGACGCCGGGGCACCGGTATCTGCGCGGTCGAGTGGGCCGCGAAGGGCCAGGAGCTGGGCGTCGGCGAGATCCTGCTGAACTCGATGGACGCCGACGGCACCAAGGCCGGGTTCGACCTGGAGATGATCCGCGCGGTGCGGGAGGTCGTCGACGTGCCGCTGATCGCCAGCGGCGGTGCCGGTGCGGTCGAGCACTTCGCGCCCGCCGTGCACGCCGGAGCGGACGCGGTGCTGGCCGCCAGCGTCTTCCACTTCGGACAACTGCGCATCGGCGAGGTCAAGGACGCCATGCGCGCGGAAGGGATCACCGTCCGATGAGCGAGCTCGACCCGAAGATCGCCGGCCGGCTCAAGCGCAACGCCGACGGGCTCGTCGCGGCCATCGCGCAGCAGCGCGGCACCGGCGAGGTGCTGATGATGGCGTGGATGGACGACGAGGCGCTGCACCGCACGCTGACCACCCGCCGCGCCACCTACTTCTCCCGCAGCCGCGGCACCTACTGGGTCAAGGGCGAGACCTCCGGGCACACCCAGCACGTGCACGAGGTCCGCCTCGACTGCGACGGCGACACCGTCCTGCTCTCGGTCGACCAGGAGGGCGCCGCCTGCCACACCGGCGACCACACCTGCTTCGACGCCGACGTCCTGCTGCCCGCGGACTGACTTCCCAGGGGTTTTCGAACTTCGCGCGAAATTCGAGTCGGAGCTTTCGGGCTCGAACTTCGCGCGAAGTTCGAACGGGCCGCGCTCAGGCGAGCAGCTGGAGGTCTCCGGTGAGGTAGTGCTGGAGGTTGGGGCCGATGGTGGCCGCGACCGCGTCGGCGTCGGCCGAGGCGAGGGGGTCGATGCGGACCACGTAGCGGGCCATGCCCAGCCCGATGAGCTGCGAACCGCACAGCGCCACCCGCATCTCGGGGTGGTCGACCCCCAGCACCTTGACCAGGCGGTTGAACAGCACGTTCTGCACGAACTCGCGGAGCATCGTCACGGCCTGCTCGTTGCCCGCGACGCTGCGGATCAGCGCCGCGAACTGCCCGCCGCCGACGCCGTCCCAGACGGTGACGAACCGCCGGATGATGCGTTCACCGATCTGCTCCCGCGGCCCTTCGAGCACCTCGCGGACGATCTCGGCCGGGTTGATCGGGATCTGCACCGCGGCGGTGAACAGGCCCTCCTTGCCGCCGAACCAGTGGTTGACCATCGCCGGGTCCACCCCGGCACTGCTCGCGATGGCGCGGACGGTGGCCGCGTCGTAGCCCTGCTCGGCGAACACCTCGCGGGCGGCGGTCAGCAGCGCCTCCTTGGTGTCGGCGCCGTTGGGCCTGCGGCCGCGCCGCTTCGGTTCGGTCGTGCTCACCCGTCCATCCTGGCCGCACCGGCACCGGAGAGGCAAAACGGAGGTCCCGCACCGGGCCCGGCGGGTGCGCGGCACAATGTCGGGCATGGTCGGCGATGGTGAGATCGGCAGTATCAGCCCTGGACGCGAGGAGTTCCGAGCTCTGGCGGCGGACCGCAGGGTGATCCCGGTGGTGCGGCGGTTGCTCGCGGACGACGAGACCCCGCTCGGGGTCTACCGCAAGCTCGCCGGGAACCGCCCCGGCACCTTCCTGTTCGAGTCCGCCGAGAACGGTCGTTCCTGGTCGCGATGGTCGTTCATCGGCGCCCGCAGCGCCGCCGCCCTCACCGTCCGCGACGACGAAGCGCACTGGACGGGCACGCCGCCGGTCGGCCTGCCCGACAGCGGCGACCCGCTGCAGGCGCTGCGCGAGACGGTCCGGCTGCTGCACACCGATCCGCTGCCCGGTCTGCCGCCGCTGACCGGCGGCATGGTCGGCTACATGGGCTACGACGCCGTGCGCAGGCTGGAGCGGCTGCCCAACCTGACCGAGGACGACCTGCAGATCCCCGAGATGGTGATGCTGCTGGCCACGGACCTGGCGGCGCTGGACCACCACGAAGGCACGATCACGCTCATCGCCAACGCGGTGAACTGGGACGACAGCCCGGAGCGGGTCGACGCGGCCTACGACGACGCGGTGCGCCGGCTCGACGAGATGACCGAGCGGCTGCAGACCCCGGCGGCGCCGACGGTGGCGACGTTCTCCCGGCCGGTCCCGGACTTCCAGCGCAAGCGGCAGCCCGACGAGCACCACGCGGCGGTGGAGAAGGCCAAGGAGGCCATCCGCGCGGGCGAGGCGTTCCAGGTGGTGGTCTCGCAGCGCTTCGAGATGGGCACCCGGGCCGACGCGCTGGACATCTACCGCGTCCTGCGCACCACCAACCCGAGCCCGTACATGTACCTGCTGCGGCTGGACGACCCGAACGGCGGCAGCCCGTTCGACATCGTCGGATCCAGCCCGGAATCGCTGGTCACCGTGCACGACGGCCAGGCGACCACGCACCCGATCGCGGGCACCCGCTGGCGCGGCGCCGACGAGGACGAGGACGCGGTGCTGGAGAAGGACCTGCTCAGCGACGAGAAGGAGCGGGCCGAG
The DNA here is from genome assembly GCF_035320975.1 of Saccharopolyspora mangrovi. Lineage (NCBI taxonomy): Bacteria > Bacillati > Actinomycetota > Actinomycetes > Pseudonocardiales > Pseudonocardiaceae > Saccharopolyspora > Saccharopolyspora mangrovi. The sequence continues at coordinate 362,586 of NZ_JAWLNX010000003.1, forward strand.
CACCTGATGCTGGTCGACCTGGGCCGCAACGACCTGGGCCGGGTCTGCAAGCCGGGTTCGGTGCGGGTGGTCGACTTCTTCCGCATCGAGCGCTACAGCCACGTCATGCACATCGTCTCCACCGTCACCGGGCAGCTGGCCGACGACAAGACGGCGTTCGACGCGATCACCGCCTGCTTCCCGGCGGGCACGCTCTCGGGCGCGCCGAAACCGCGCGCGCTGGAGCTGATCGAGGAGCTGGAGCCGACGCGTCGCGCCCAGTACGGCGGCGTGGTCGGCTACCTGGACTTCGCCGGGGACGCCGACACCGCGATCGCCATCCGCACCGCGCTGGTCCGCGACGGCCGCGCCTACGTGCAGGCCGGTGGCGGCATCGTGGCCGACTCCGATCCGGTGGCCGAGGACCAGGAGTGCCTGAACAAGGCACGCGCGGTGCTCAACGCCGTGGCCACGGCCGAAACGCTGGCGGCGCCCGGCGACCGGGAGGCACGCGTTGACCAGCGAGTCTGAGCCTCGCTCGAAGGGCTTGCTCTGGTCGGTGCTGTTGCTGGTGCTTGCCGGGGCCGGTGCCCTCTGGGGCGCTTCGGGCCTGACGTGGCTGAGCCAGCGCTTCCGCACGCCGATGGGCACCGAGGCGACCAGCGGCGCGACCGGCGCGGTGCTGCGCCCGGAACTGGGACCGATGGCGCTGGCGGCGCTGGCCGCCATCGCCGCGGTGCTGGCCACCGGCGGGCTGCTGCGCCGCCTGGTGGGCGTGCTGATCGCGCTGGCCGGGGCCCTGCTGGCCTGGCGCGCCTTCCAGCAGTTCAGCGGTGGCTGGTTCGTCCACGCCACGGGCGACGTCCCGCCGGGCAGCACCCCGATCGGGGAGCTGTCCACCTCGCCCTTCGGGCCGCTTCTGATGGGCGTGGGCGCGCTGCTGCTGCTGATCGCGGGTCTGCTGGTGGTGGTGCGCGCGGGCCGGATGCCGGCGATGGGCGCGCGCTACTCGGCTCCGGGCGCCGCGAAGGAGCAGAAATCCCAGGATCCGGACAGGCGGTTGTGGAACGAACTGGACGCCGGGCGCGATCCCACGGACGAAGACGATCGCTGAAGGATCTCCAGGGTCGCCAAAACTGCTGTTCGACGTCGTCGAGAGCCGGTTCTCGCGCCTCGCACCAGGGCCGAAGGTCCTTGTTGCGCTGGGACTCCGTGCCCACCCCTTGGTAAGGGGGCGGGTCGGCGAGGTTTAGCATCGGCCATGCGACGGCACGGCGGGAAGGGGAGTGTCGTGATCGAGCGCAAGTTGTTCAACCGCGCATTCAGCAGGGTCTGGGCATTGCGGGTGAGTGTTCGGGGCACAGCCGGCGAGGTGTTCGCGTGACCGTTCTGGAAGACATCATCGAAGGCGTCCGCGAGGATCTCGCGGTACGCGAGTCGGCGATCCCGTTCGACGAGATCAAGCAGCTCTCGGCTGCGGCCGCGCCGCCGCACGACGTGCTGGCGGCGCTCAAGGCGCAGGGCGTGGGCGTCATCGCCGAGGTCAAGCGGCGCAGCCCGTCCAAGGGCGAGCTGGCCGTGATCGCCGAACCGGCCGATCTCGCCGCCGACTACGCCGACGCGGGTGCGCGCGTGATCAGCGTGCTCACCGAGCAGCGCCGCTTCGGCGGTTCGCTGGCCGACCTGGACGCGGTCCGCAAGCGGGTCCCGGCGACGCCGATCCTGCGCAAGGACTTCGTGGTCAGCCCGTACCAGGTGCACGAGGCCCGCGCGCACGGCGCGGACATGGTGCTGCTGATCGTGGCCGCCCTCGAGCAGAACGTGCTGGAAGCGCTGCTGGACCGGGTGGAGTCGCTGGGCATGGCCGCGCTGGTCGAGGTGCACACCGCCGAGGAGGCCGACCGGGCGCTGGAGGCGGGCGCGAAAATCATTGGCATCAACGCGCGCAACCTGCATACCCTCGAAGTCGACCGCGACGTCTTCGGCAGGATCGCTCCGGGGCTGCCGCAGGACATCCTCAAGGTCGCCGAGTCCGGTGTTCGCGGCCCGAGCGACCTGATGGCCTACGCGGGTTCCGGCGCCGACGCCGTGCTGGTTGGCGAGGGCCTGGTGACCAGCGACAACCCGAAGTCGGCAGTCAACCAGCTGGTGACCGCCGGGTCGCACCCGGCATGTCCGCGTCCGAGCCGCTGAGGTTCGGTGGCGCGGCGTGCGAAGCACAGGAGGTAAGGCAATGACCGTCGGGGCTGACGCCGCGCGCGCCCACCGCCAGGGCACACCCGTGCCCGAGGGGCACGATCCGGACGGGCGCGGGCACTTCGGCGAGTACGGCGGCCGGTTCATGCCGGAGGCGCTGATCGCGGCGCAGGACGAGCTCGCCGCCGAGTACGCCAAGGCCCAGCAGGACCCGGAGTTCCTCACCGAGCTCGACGACCTGCTGCGCAACTACGCCGGTCGCCCGTCGTTGCTGACCGAGGCCAAGCGCTTCGCCGAGCACGCGGGCGGCGCCCGCGTGCTGCTCAAGCGCGAGGACCTCAACCACACCGGCTCGCACAAGATCAACAACGTGCTGGGGCAGGCGCTGCTGGTCAAGCGGATGGGCAAGCGCCGCGTCATCGCCGAGACCGGCGCGGGCCAGCACGGCGTGGCCACCGCGACGGCCTGCGCGCTGCTGGGCCTGGAGTGCGTGATCTACATGGGCAAGGTCGACACCGAGCGGCAGGCCCTCAACGTGGCGCGGATGCGGCTGCTGGGCGCCGAGGTCATCCCGGTGGCCAACGGCTCGGCCACGCTCAAGGACGCCATCAACGAGGCGCTGCGCGACTGGGTCGCCAACGTCGACCACACCCACTACCTGCTGGGCACCGCCGCCGGGGCGCACCCGTTCCCGATGATGGTGCGCAACTTCCACCGGGTGATCGGCGACGAGGCCCGCGAGCAGACCCTGGAGATGACCGGTCGGCTGCCGGACGCGGTCGTGGCCTGCGTCGGCGGCGGCTCGAACGCGATCGGCATCTTCCACGGCTTCATCGACGACGCCGACGTGCGCCTGGTCGGCTACGAACCGGCCGGTCACGGCATCGAGTCCGGCGAGCACGGCGTGACCCTCGGCGAGGGCACCCCGGGCACGCTGCACGGCGCCCGCTCCTACCTGCTGCAGGACGAGGACGGGCAGGTCATCGAGGCCTACTCGATCTCGGCGGGGCTGGACTACCCGGGCGTGGGCCCGGAGCACTCCTACCTCAAGGACACCGGCCGGGCGGAGTACCGGTCGGTGACCGACGACGAGGCGATGCAGGCCTTCCAGCTGCTCTCGCGCACCGAGGGCATCATCCCGGCGATCGAGTCCGCGCACGCCCTGGCCGGGGCGGTCAAGCTCGGCCAGGAGCTGGGGCCGGACGGGCTGATCGTGGTCAGCCTCTCGGGCCGGGGCGACAAGGACATGGACACCGCGGCGAAGTACTTCGGGCTCGTCGACGACGAGGAGGCGTGATGGGCCTGAGCGAGGTGTTTCAGGCGTGCCGCGAGGAGTCCCGCGCGGCGCTGATCGGTTACCTGCCGGCCGGGTACCCGACCGTCGAGGACGGCCAGGAGCTGTTCAAGGCGATGATCGAGGGCGGTTGCGACCTCGTCGAGGTCGGGCTGCCGTTCTCCGACCCGGTGATGGACGGTCCGACGATCCAGGCCGCCAGCGAGACCGCGCTGCGCGCCGGTTTCCGGGTGCGGCAGGTCTTCGACGTCGTCTCCGGCATCGCCGACGCCGGCGGCAACGCCGTGGTGATGACCTACTGGAACCCCGTGCACCACTACGGCGTGGACGCCTTCGCCAAGGACCTCAAGTCCGCGGGCGGGCTCGGCGTGATCACCCCGGACCTCATCCCGGACGAGGGCGAGGACTGGATCGCCGCCACCGACCAGCACGGGCTGGACCGCATCTTCCTGGTGGCGCCATCGTCCACGGAGGAGCGGCTGGCGCTGACCGCCAAGGCCAGCAGCGGTTTCGTCTACGCCACGTCGGTGATGGGCGTGACCGGTGCGCGCGACTCCGTCGGCTCGGCCGCGGCCGGCCTGGTGGAGCGCACCCGCGCGCACACCGACCTGCCGATCGGCGTCGGTCTGGGCGTGCGCTCCCGCGAGCAGGCGGCCGAGGTGGCGCGCTTCGCCGACGGCGTGATCGTCGGCTCGGCGTTCGTCAGCGCCGCCGAGCAGGGCGGTGCCGACGGCGTCCGAGCCCTGGCCCAAGACCTCGCAGCGGGCGTGCGCGGATCCTGAGCGTCAGACAAGCGGCGAAGCCGCTTTCTCCTTACCCCACCTAAGGCACTGGCACGTCCCCTGCGGGGGATTTCTGAGCGGTGCTGTGGCGAGCACGCCGCGAGGCCGTGTATTGGCTACATCAGGAGTGGCGCGCGGAGTCCACAGCGCCGCTCAGGTTCCGCTACCCGCACCGCTGAGCAAAGTGATCTCGCGAAGTAGTCTCGAAACGTTCTTCGCGAACTGGTCGCGGGTTCGTTGCCCTGCCGTGATGCTGCACGGGGGGTGCTCACGAGCGGTGGGGCGCCCGATACCGTAAGCACCGTGAATGCTGCTTCGGCGAGTCCACTCCTGGCCAACATTCCGAGTCCCCCGCAGGGGGTTTGGTACATCGGACCGATCCCGCTGCGGGCGTATGCGCTGTGCATCATCGCCGGCATCGTGCTGGCGGTGTGGATCAGCAGTCGCCGCTGGATCGCGCGCGGCGGTCGGGAGGGCACCGTCGTCGACGTCGCCGTGTGGGCGGTGCCGTTCGGCCTCATCGGCGGGCGGCTCTACCACGTGGCCACCGACTGGTACAAGTACTTCGGCCCGGACCGCAACCCGCTGGACGCGCTGAAGGTCTGGGAGGGCGGTCTCGGCATCTGGGGCGCGGTCGCGCTCGGTGCCGTGGGCGCCTGGATCGGCTGCCGCCAGCGGGGTGTTCCGCTGCCCGCGTTCGCCGACACCGTCGCGCCGGGCCTGGTGCTCGCGCAGGCCGTCGGCCGGCTCGGCAACTGGTTCAACCAGGAACTCTACGGCGGTCCCACGACCGTGCCGTGGGGTCTGGAGATCTACCGCCGCATCGACCCGGACACCGGGCTGGCGGACCCGATCGCCGGTGTGGCGGTCGATCCGACGCCGATCACCGTGGTGCACCCGACGTTCCTGTACGAGCTGGTCTGGAACGTGGGCGTGTTCCTGCTCGTGCTCTGGGCGGACCGCAAGTTCCGGATGGGCCACGGCCGGGTGTTCGCGCTCTACGTCGCCGGCTACACCGCCGGTCGCGTGTGGATCGAGATGATGCGCAGCGACGAGGCCACCCACATCCTGGGCATCCGCATCAACGTCTTCACCTCGCTGCTGGTCTTCGCGGGCGCGGTCATCTACCTGCTGGTGGTCCGGGGCAAGCGCGAGGATCCGGCCCTGCTCGCGGGCAAGCCCTACCCGGAGGACCTCCCGTCCACGGCGGAGCCGAAGTCCGACGACGCCGAGACCGAGCCCTCGGAGTCCGACGACACGGAGACCGAACGCTCGGAGTCCGACGATTCCGAGTCGAAGGACACCGACGACGAGCCCCCGCGCAAGTCGGAGGACTCGGACACCGAGTCATCGGACGACGAGGACCAAGAACGGGAACACACCGAGGCGAACGAGGACGAAGCCGACTCCGCGGAGTCCGATAAGGACGCCAAGGACGCCAAGGACGCCAAGGACGCCAAGTCCCAGTCCTGACACCCGCCCCGAACACCGAGCCGAGGCCGCGACTCCCACCGGAGCCGCGGCCTCGTCTCTTTCCCACCCCGGACTTCAGTGGAAGTCGTGTCTCCGATTTCAGCGGAACTTGCGGTGGCTCAGGGGGAGCCGAGGGTGTGGGAGAGGCGGTCTGCGGCGTCGATGACGGCTGAGGCCACGGGGGCCAGCTCGCCCGGTGCGAGCCGGAAGACCGGGCCGGAGACGTTGAGCGCGGCGACCGTGGCGCCGGTGAAGTCGCGGACCGGGGCGGCGACGGCCACCAGTCCGGGTTCTGCTTCTTCGGCGGCGATGCTGCGGCCGGCTTCCCGCTCGGTGCGCAGTCGATCGCGCACCTCGTCGGCCGTGCGCGGGGCCCGTTCGGTTCCGGGCATCGGGTCGGGCTGGGCCGCCAGCAGTGCCTCGACCTCGTCGGCGGGACGCCCGATCAGCAGGGCGCGGCCGCTGGAGGTGCAGTTGAGCGGGGAGAGGCGGCCGATCCACTCGTGCGCCTGCAGTGTTCGGCCGGGGCGTTCGGCCAGCACCGTCACGGCCGCGCTGCCGCTGAGCACGGTCAGGTAAGCGGCCTCGCCGAGCGAGCGCACCAGCGCGCGCAGCACCGGCGCCGCCTGCTGCAGCAGGCGGCTGTCGCTGGCGGCTCCGGCCAGCGCGAACAGCTGCCAGCCCAACCGGTACTCCAGGTTGTCGGGATCGCGCTCCACGAAGCCGCTCTCGGCCAGCGCCTTCAGCGTGCGCGAGACCTGGGTCTTCTCCTTGCCCAGCGCTGCGGCGACGGACTGCACCCGCAGCGGTCCGGAGCCCAGGGCGCGCAGCACGTCGAGCGCGCGCTGAACGCTGCTCAAGTTCTCGGTGGTCACCGGACCAGCCTGACATCCCGCGTGCGCATGGAGCAACTCTCGTTGCCGGTCGCGCCCGGTCTGTCTACGGTCGCAGTCCATGTGTGGAATTGCCGCCCTTCACCACCCGCAGACCCGCCCCGACCCGTCCACGGGCGCGCGGATGCTCGCCGAGCTCGCGCACCGGGGACCGGACGACAGCGACCACCGCGCGGTCGGTTCGCACGCGTGGCTCGGGCACACCCGGCTGTCCATCGTCGACCTCGACGGCGGGCGGCAACCGCTCACCGGACCGGACGGGTGGGCGCTGGTCTGCAACGGGGAGATCTACAACCACGCCGAGCTGCGCGCGGACCTCGGCGAGGAGGAATTCCGGACCTCCTCGGACAGCGAGTCCGCGCTGGTGCTGCTGCGCCGCCGCGGCCCCGCCGCGCTGGATCTCCTGCGCGGCATGTGGGCGCTGTGCGCGGCCGCGCCCGACGGCCGGTTCATCGCCGCCCGGGACCGGTTCGGCATCAAGCCGCTGTACTGGGCCGAGGCGGACGGCGTCCGGTACTTCGGCTCCGAGCTGCGGGCGTTCCCGGCCGAGGTGCGACCGGCCGTGGAGACCTTCCCGCCCGGCTGCTGCTGGACCCCGGAGGCCGGCCTGGTCCGGTTCGCCGACCCGGTGCCGGATCCGGCGGGGCTGCCCAGCTGGGAAGGGATGGCGCCGGAGATCGCCGAGAAGTCGACCAGGGAGGTGCTGGTCGACTCCGTGCGGCGGCACCTGATGGCCGACGTCGAGGTCGGGGTGTTCCTCTCCGGTGGTCTGGACTCCAGCATCGTGGCCGCGATCGCCGCTGCGGAGTGCGCCGAGGCGGGGACCAGGCTGAAGACCTTCGCGGTCGGCACCGCGGATTCGCCGGACCTGCTCGCCGCGCGCGCCGCGGCCGAGCACCTCGGCACCGAGCACCACGAGGCGGTCTTCGACGCCGGACGGGCGGTGGCCGCGATCGACGACGTGGTCGCCTCGGTGGAGTCCTTCGACGCGTGCCTGATGCGCAGCGCGGTGCCCAACTGGTTCCTCGCCGAGCTCGCCGCCCAGCACGTCAAGGCGGTGCTGACCGGGGAGGGAGCGGACGAGCTGTTCGCCGGCTATCGCTACTACCACCACGAGCACGCCGCGGATCTGCAGGACGAGCTCGCTCGCACCATCGGTGCGCTGCACGGGCTCAACCTCCAGCGCTGCGATCGGGTCACCATGTCGTACGGCTTGGAGGCCCGCGTCCCGTTCCTCGACACCGAGGTGGTCGCGCACGCGATGTCGTTGCCGGAGGAGGTCAAGGCGCTCGAGGACGGGGTCGAGAAGGCCCACCTGCGCCGGGCTTTCACCGGTTGGCTGCCCGATGACCTGCTCTGGCGGCGCAAGGCGCAGTTCGGCACCGGCAGCGGAGCGCAGGACCTGCTCACCCCCTACTGGCGGTCGCGGGTCAGCTCGGCAGAACTCGCCGCCACCGACGCACCCGTGCGGACCGAGGAGGAACTGGCCTACTACCGGGTCTTCCGCCGCCACCTGCCGGGGATCCGGCCGGAAGCGGTGCTGACCCGCTTCGCCACCGCGTAGCCGCCGGGTTCAGCGGATCGGGGCGATGACGGGGGAGCCGTCGGGCGCGCGCAGGACCGTCACCCGGGCCGTGTAGCGCTCGGCGAGCGCCGCCGGGGTGAGCACCTCGCCGGGGGTGCCCTCGGCGGCGACCTCGCCGTCGTCGAGCAGCAGCACGCGTTCCGCGTACTGGGCGGCCAGCGTCAGGTCGTGCAGCGTGCTGACCACCGTCGTGCCCAGTTCGCCGCGCAGCTCGTCGACCAGGTCCAGCAGCGCCTGCGCGTGGCCGATGTCGAGGCCGGTGGTGGGCTCGTCGAGCAGGAGCACGCTCGCTCGCTGGGCCAGCGCGCGGGCCAGCACCGCTCGTTGCCGTTCGCCGCCGGAGAGGGTGTGCAGCTGGCGTCCCGCGAGGCCGGTGAGGTCGAGGCGGGTGAGCAGGTCGTCGACGACGTCGAGGTCGCTGCGGCCTTCCCAGCCGAGCGGGCCGAGGTGGGGTGTGCGGCCGAGCAGGACGTAGTCGGTGACCGTCAGCCCCATCGGCAGCTGCGGGATCTGCGGGGCGTAGGCGACGGTGCGGGCGCGTTCGCGGCGCGGCAGCGACGCCAGCGGGCGGTCGTCGACCAGCACTTGCCCGGAGTGCCCGAGCAGTCCGGCGATGGCCTTGAGCAGCGTGGACTTGCCCGCGCCGTTGGGGCCGATGATGCCCAGCCAGCCGCCGGTGTCCACAGTGGCCGAAACTCCGGAAACCACCGCGCGGCGCCGGTACCCGGCCGCCAGGTCGCGGACCTCCAGCCGGCTCATGCCCGCCTCCGGTGCAGCAGGACGGCGAAGAACGGCGCGCCGGTGAACGCGGTGATCACGCCGATCGGGATCTCCGCCGGTGCCAGCAGGGTGCGCGCCAGCAGGTCGGCCAGCACCAGGAACACGCCGCCGAACAGCAGCGACATCGGCACGATGACCCGGAACCCGCCGCCCAGCGCCAGCCGCACCAGGTGCGGCACCACCAGGCCGACGAACCCGATCAGCCCGGCCACCGAGACCGCTGCCGCGGTGGCCAGCGAGGCGGCGAGCAGCACCAGCAGCCGCACCCGCCCCGGGTGGACGCCGAGCGAGGCGGCCTCCTCGTCACCGGTGCCCAGCAGGTCCAGCAGCCGCGCGCACAGGCACAGCACCGCGGCCGAGATCACCAGGTGCGGCAGCACGACGAGCACCTCGCGCCAGCCGGTGGTGCTCAGCCGTCCCAGGATCCACAGGTAGACCTGCTGCAGCGACTCCACCCGCAGCTGCTGCAGGAACGTCTGCCCGGCCGTCAGGAACGCGCCCACGGCCACTCCGGCCAGCACCAGCGTCGCGGTGTCGCGGCCCGCGGAGCGGCCGACGAGCCAGGTCAGGCCGACGCCGCCGAGCGCCCCGGCGAAGGCCGCCACTTGCACCGGGATCGACAGTCCCGCCTGCGGTGCTGCGGTGATCACCGCGGTCACCGCCAGGCCCGCGCCCGCGGCGGAGCCCAGCAGGTAGGGGTCGGCGAGCGGGTTGCGGAACACGCCCTGGAACGCCGCGCCGGAGACCGCCAGCGCCGCACCGACCAGCACGCCGAGCGCGGTCCGAGGAACCCGCAGGTCCCACAGGATCGCCGCTTCCCGCTCGGACAGCGGCGAGACGCCGCCGGTCAGCTGCGCGACGATCTCGGCCAGCACCCGCTGCCACCCGAGCTCGGCAGCACCCAGCAGCACCGACAGCAACACGCTGCCCACCAGCACCAACACGCCGACGGCGAGGTGCCGCGGGCGGAGGCGGGTCGGCGCGATCAACCCTGCTGGGCCTTGCCCACCGCGTCGCTGATGGCCCGCACCAGGTCCACCACGCGCGGGCCCCAGCGGCCGGCGAGGTCGTCGTCGAGCTCGACGACGTGGTTGCGCTTCACGGCGTCGATGGTGTTCCAGCCCGGCCGCGCGGCGATCGCGGCGGCGTTGACTCCGCAGCACTTGGTGTCGGCGGCGAAGATCAGGTTCGGGTTGGCCTGCACGACGTGCTCCTGTGAGAGCTGCGGGAACGGTCCACCGGCCGGGGCGGCGATGTTGACCATCCCGAACAGCGAGTAGACGTTGCCGACGAAGCTCTGCGCGGTCGCCGTGTACAGGTCGGGGCTGACCTCGTGGAAGTAGGTCATCGGCTGCGGCGGCTTGGGGGTCTTGGCCACGATGTCGGCGATGTCGGTGCGCATCTTCTGCACCATCGCGCCCGCCTGGTTGCCGTGCCCGGTGGCCTGCCCGATCACCTGGATCTGCTGGTAGGCGTCCTCCAGGCTGGCGGCCGAGGGGGTCAGCAGCACCGGCACGTCCACGACCTTGAGGCCCTCCGCGAGCTGCGTGGCGTTGTCCGGGGCGATGACCAGGTCCGGGTTCTTGCTCGCCACGGCCGCGGCGTCGGCGGTGAATCCGGACAGCTCGGTGCGCGGCGCGTTCGGCGGGTACGTCGAGTGCTGGTCGACGGCGACGACCTGGTCGCCGGCTCCGAGCGCGAAGAGCGTCTCGGTGGCCGAGGGCGACAGCGACACGATCCGCTTGGGCTGCTGCAGCAGCGTCACCGGCTGCCCGCCGGGCAGCGAGACCTTCGCGGGGAAGGCCGAGGCGGGGTCGTCGGGCACCACGGGCACCGGCGAGGGCTGTCGGGTCGCGCACGCCGTGACCATCGTGAACAGGGCGAACGCGGCCATCATCAGGGCGGCGAGACGGCGGAACCCGGTCATGTCTTCCCTCGGGTCGGAGCTGGCGAACGAGCACCCACCGTAGTGGGTGCTCTGAGCTGGAAAGATATCAGCAAAGATCGTCCCCGGCCGCTCCCGGAGGGCGGGTCGGCACGCTAGTGGTACCCAGGTGGCGACACAACGAGTAGATTTGATGACGGACCGTGTCCATCGACGCGCGGTTCGCCTGCGGGAGCCGCGGGCCGGCCGGTTCGGGGCCGTGTGATGTGTTCAGCCACCACACCGGCCGCGACGCGATGGCTCCTGCCGGGGTCACCGTCGTCGTGGTGCGCTGAGCAGCCGAATCGTGGGTGCGTAGCCAGCGACAGGCGTTACAACAAGATGGTCAGCATCACTTTCAGGTTGCTGCTTCTGGGTATCCTGGCTGTTAAAGTCTGCTAAACGCTCCGGTTACAGCGAGCGGGCGAACGCGCCCGAATTCTTCTACGGCAGAACCGGATCTTTCAGCTGCGGGCCAGTGCCGTCCCGTGCCCAGAAGTCGAAGAAGTCAGGTCACGGCCGACCGCCGACTTCCAAGCACGAGTATGACGAGGGAGGTCTGCGCAGTGGTCTTCTCTGCGATCCCAGCGGCCCAGGGCCTGTACGACCCGGCCGCGGAGCAGGATTCCTGCGGCGTGGCGATGGTCGCCGACATCCGTGGTCGGCGTTCGCACGGAATCGTCGCGGATGCTCTGACCGCCCTGGCGAACCTGGAGCACCGCGGTGCCGCCGGCGCCGAGCCGACCAGCGGCGACGGCGCGGGCATCCTGCTGCAGCTGCCCGACGAGCTGCTGCGCGCCACCGCCGGCGTGACCCTGCCGGAACCGGCCGAGAACGGTGAGAGCCGCTACGCCGCCGGCATGGGCTTCCTGCCCGCGGACGCCGAGCAGCGCGAGCAGGTCGTGGCGCTGGTCGCGCGGATCGCTGCCGAGGAGAACCTGACGGTCCTGGGCTGGCGCGACGTGCCCACCACGCCCGACGACGCCGAGGTGGGCACCACGGCGCGCGGCTGCATGCCGCACTTCTCGACCCTGATGGTCGCGGGCAACGGCGGCGAGTCCGGCCTGGAGTTGGACCGGCTGGCGTTCTGCCTGCGCAAGCGCGCCGAGCGCGAGGCCGCGCAGCAGGGGATCGAGCTGTACTTCCCGTCGCTGTCGGCCCGCACGTTCGTCTACAAGGGCATGCTCACCACCGCGCAGCTGCCCGCGTTCTTCCCGGACCTCAGCGACGAGCGGCTGGCCAGCGCCATCGCGCTGGTGCACAGCCGGTTCTCGACCAACACCTTCCCGTCGTGGCCGCTGGCGCACCCGTTCCGCTACGTCGCGCACAACGGCGAGATCAACACGATCCGCGGCAACCGCAACCGGATGCGGGCGCGCGAGGCGCTGCTGGCCTCCGACCTCATCCCGGGCGAGCTGTCCCGGGTGTACCCGATCTGCGCCGACGACGCCTCCGACTCGGCGTCGTTCGACGAGGTGCTGGAGCTGCTGCACCTGGGCGGCCGGTCGCTGCCGCACGCGGTGCTGATGATGATCCCGGAGGCGTGGGAGAACCACGCCGAGATGGACCCCAAGCGCAAGGCGTTCTACCAGTTCCACGCGAGCCTCATGGAGCCGTGGGACGGACCGGCGTGCGTCACCTTCACCGACGGCACCCTGGTCGGCGCGGTGCTGGACCGCAACGGCCTGCGCCCGGCCCGCTGGTGGCAGACCTCCGACGGCCGCGTCGTGCTGGCCAGCGAGGCCGGCGTCCTGGGCGTCGAGCCCTCCGAGGTGGTGGCCAAGGGCCGCTTGCAGCCGGGCCGGATGTTCCTCATCGACACCGAGCGCGGCCAGATCGTCGACGACGAGGAGTTCAAGTCCGAGCTGGCCTCCGAGCACGCCTACGGCGAGTGGCTGCACGCCGGTCTGCTCAACCTCGACGAGCTCGCCGACCGCGAGCACGTGGTGAGCACGCACGAGTCGGTGGTGCGCCGCCAGCTGTCGTTCGGCTACACCGAGGAGGAGCTGGCGCTGCTGCTCGCGCCGATGGCCACCAGCGGTGGCGAGCCGCTGGGATCGATGGGTTCCGACACCCCGCCCGCGCCGCTGTCGCAGCGCTCGCGGATGCTCTACGACTACTTCGTGCAGCAGTTCGCGCAGGTCACGAACCCGCCGCTGGACGCGATCCGCGAGGAGATCGTCACCTCGGTGTCCCGGATCATGGGGCCGGAGCAGAACCTGCTGACGCCGTCGGCGGCGTCGTGCAGGCACATCGTGCTGCCCAACCCGGTGATCGACAACGACGAGCTGGCCAAGCTCATCCACATCAACGACGACGGCGACCTGCCGGGGTTCTCCTCCGCGGTGATCTCCGGTCTGTACGAAGTGGACGGTGGTGGTCAGGCGCTGGCCGACGCCATCGAGCGGGTCCGCCGCGAGGCCTCGGAGGCCATCGCCTCGGGCGCCCGGGTCCTGGTGCTCTCCGACCGCGACTCCGACCACAAGAGGGCGCCGATCCCGTCGCTGCTGCTGGTGTCGGCCGTGCACCAGTACCTGATCCAGACCAAGGAGCGGCTGCGCGTCGCCCTGGTCGTGGAGTCCGGTGACGCCCGCGAGGTGCACCACGTCGCCGCCCTGCTGGGCTACGGCGCCGCGGCGGTCAACCCGTACCTGGCGTTCGAGGCCATCGAGGACATGATCTCGACCGGCCAGATCTCCGGCGTGCGGCCCAAGATCGCCATCCGCAACTACGTGCAGGCGCTGGTCAAGGGCGTGCTGAAGGTGATGTCCAAGATGGGCATCTCCACCGTCGGCGCCTACACCGCCGCGCAGGTCTTCGAGGCCGTCGGCCTGTCGCAGGAGGTCGTGGAGGACTACTTCCTGGGCACCAACTCCAAGCTCGGCGGCGTCGGCCTCGACGAGCTCGCCGAGGAGGTCGCGCAGCGGCACCGCCGGGCCTACCCGGACAACCCGACCGAGCGCGTGCACCGCAAGCTGGAGGTCGGCGGCGACTACTCCTACCGCCGCGAGGGCGAGCTGCACTTGTTCACCCCGGAGACGGTGTTCCTGCTGCAGCACTCCACCAAGACCGGCCAGTACGGCAAGTTCCGCGAGTACACCGCGGAGTGCGACCGGCTGTCGGCCGAGGGCGGCACGCTGCGCGGGCTGTTCGAGTTCGACAGCGGCCGCGACCCGATCGACATCGACGAGGTCGAGCCGACCTCGGAGATCATGAAGCGGTTCTCCACCGGCGCGATGAGCTACGGCGCGATCTCCGCCGAGGCCCACGAGGTGCTGGCGATCGCGATGAACCGCATCGGCGGCAAGTCCAACTCCGGCGAGGGCGGCGAGGACGTCGACCGGCTCTACGACCCCGAGCGGCGCTCGGCGGTCAAGCAGGTCGCCTCCGGTCGCTTCGGCGTGACCAGCGAATACCTGGTCAACGCCAGCGACATCCAGATCAAGATGGCCCAGGGCGCCAAGCCCGGCGAGGGCGGCCAGCTGCCCGCGCACAAGGTGTACCCGTGGATCGCCAAGACCCGGCACTCCACGCCGGGCGTCGGGCTGATCTCGCCGCCGCCGCACCACGACATCTACTCGATCGAGGACCTGGCGCAGCTGATCCACGACCTGAAGAACGCCAACGAGCAGGCCCGCGTGCACGTCAAGCTGGTCAGCGAAGTGGGCGTCGGCACGGTCGCGGCAGGCGTGTCCAAGGCGCACGCCGACGTCGTGCTGATCTCCGGTCACGACGGCGGCACCGGTGCCGCGCCGCTGACCTCGCTCAAGCACGCCGGCACGCCGTGGGAGGTCGGGCTCGCCGAGACGCAGCAGACGCTGCTGCTCAACGGCCTGCGGGACCGGATCACGGTGCAGTGCGACGGCGGCTTCAAGACCGGCCGCGACGTCGTGGTCGCAGCGCTGCTGGGTGCCGAGGAGTACGGCTTCGCCACCGCTCCGCTGGTGGTCGAGGGCTGCATCATGATGCGCGTCTGCCACCTCGACACCTGCCCGGTGGGCGTGGCCACCCAGAACCCGGAGCTGCGCAAGCGGTTCACCGGCCAGGTCGAGCACGTGGTGAACTTCTTCGAGTTCGTCGCCCAGGAAGTGCGGGAGTACCTGGCGCAGCTGGGGTTCCGGACCCTGGACGAGGCCATCGGCCAGGTCTCGGCGCTCAAGCGCGACAAGGCCGTGCAGCACTGGAAGTCCCGCGGCCTGGACCTGGAGCCGGTGTTCACCGAACCGCGGACCCCGTACTCGCCGGTGCGCCGACGGGTGCGCGAGCAGGACCACGGCCTGGACAAGGCGCTGGACCGCACGCTGATCCAGCTCGCCGAGGCGGCCCTGGAGGACGCGCGCCCGGTGAAGCTGCAGCTGCCGGTGCGCAACGTCAACCGCACCGTCGGCACCCTGCTGGGCGCGGAGGTGTCCCGCCGCTTCGGCGGCGACGGCCTGCCCGACGACACCATCCACGTGGAGCTGGAGGGTTCGGCGGGCCAGTCGCTGGGCGCGTTCCTGCCCAGCGGCGTCACGCTCGACATGATCGGCGACGCCAACGACTACGTCGGCAAGGGCCTCTCCGGTGGGCGCATCGTCGTGCGGCCGCACCCGGACTCGTCGTTCCGCGCCGAGGACCAGGTCATCGCCGGCAACGTGATCGGCTACGGCGCGACCAGCGGTGAGATCTACCTGCGCGGCAAGGTCGGCGAGCGCTTCGCCGTCCGCAACTCCGGTGCGCAGCTGGTCTGCGAGGGGGTGGGCGACCACGCCTTCGAGTACATGACCGGCGGCCGGGCGATCGTGCTCGGCGGCACCGGGCGCAACGTCGGCGCCGGCATGTCCGGCGGGATCGCCTACGTGCTCGACCTGGACCCGGTGCGGGTGAACACCACGATGGTGGACCTCAAGCCGTTGAGCACCAAGGAACTGAAGTGGCTGCACGAGGTCGTGCAGACCCACCACGAGCTGACCGGCTCGGCGGTGGCCGCGTCGCTGCTGGGCGACTGGCCGCGGCGTTCGGCGGCGTTCATCAAGGTGATGCCGCGCGACTTCCAGCGAGTCCTGGACGCCATGCGGATGGCCAAGATCGAGGGCCGCGACGTGAACGAGGCGATCATGGAGGCTTCCCGTGGCTGACCCGAAGGGCTTTCTGAAGTACTCGCGGGCCGATGCCCCCAAGCGCCCCACCGACGAGCGGCTGGGCGACTGGCGCGAGGTCTACGCGGCTCTGTCCACCGAGGACCGGAACGAGCAGGTCTCCACCCAGGCCGCGCGCTGCATGGACTGCGGGATCCCGTTCTGCCACTCGGGATCGGCGGGCTGCCCGCTGGGCAACCTGATCCCGGAGTGGAACAACATGGTCCGCCGCGGCCAGTGGGAGGCCGCCAGCGACCGGCTGCACGCGACCAACAACTTCCCGGAGTTCACCGGCAAGCTGTGCCCGGCGCCGTGCGAGACCGGCTGCGTGCTGGCGATCTCGCCGGATGCCGGGGGAGCGGTGGCGATCAAGCGGGTCGAGGAGACCATCGCCGAGGTGAGCTGGGAGAACGACTACGTCTTCCCGCGCACCTCCGAGGAGCACACCGGCAAGCGCGTGGCCGTGGTCGGTTCCGGACCGGCGGGGCTGGCCGCTGCGCAGCAGCTGACCCGCGCGGGCCACGAGGTGACCGTCTACGAGCGGGACGACCGCATCGGCGGGCTGCTGCGCTACGGCATCCCCGAGTTCAAGATGGAGAAGTCCGTCCTGGACCGGCGCCTGGGGCAGATGCGCGACGAGGGCACGAAGTTCATCACCGGCTGCGAGGTCGGCGTGGACCTGACCGTCGAGGACCTGCGGGCCGGTTACGACGCCGTGGTGCTGGCGGTGGGCGCGCTGCGCGGCCGCGACGACACCACCATCCCGGGTCGCGAGCTGGACGGCGTGCGCATGGCGATGGAGCACCTCGTCCCGGCCAACAAGGAGGTCGAGGGCGACGGCCCGTCGCCGATCTCGGCCGAGGGCAAGCACGTCATCATCCTCGGCGGCGGCGACACCGGGGCCGACTGCTACGGCACCGCGACCCGCCAGGGCGCGCTGTCGGTGACGCAGCTGGACAACTACCCGCAGCCGCCCACCGAGCGCGACGACGACCGCTCGCCGTGGCCGACCTGGCCGTACATCCTGCGCACCTACCCGGCGCACGAGGAGGCGGGCGAGCGGAAGTTCGCGGTGTCCATCGAGTCGTTCGTGGGCGACGAGGACGGCACCGTGCGCGCGGTGCGGCTGCGCCACGTGCAGGTCATCCGCGACGAGAACGGCCGCCGCCAGGTGGTTCCGGTCTCCGACGCGGTCGAGGAGCTGCCCTGCGACCTGGCGCTGCTGGCGATCGGCTTCGAGGGCGTCGAGCACATGCCGCTGCTGGGCGGCCTGGGCATCGAGCTCACCAAGCGCGGCACCATCGGGTCCGGCTCGAACTGGGAGACCACGGCTCCGGGCGTGTTCGTCTGCGGCGACGCCCACCGCGGCGCGTCCCTGGTCGTCTGGGCCATCGCCGAGGGCCGCTCGGTCGCCCACGCGGTGGACAGTCACCTGATGGGCGCCTCGGAGCTCCCGAACCCGGTGCACCCGACCGCGCTGCCCCTGGCGGTCTGAGTTCGAATTTCGCGCGAAATTCGAGTCGGGAGTTCGTGACTCGAATTTCGCGCGTCAACGGGGGGCCCGCCGGGGGCGGGGTGCCCGGCCCCCCGGGTGGCCACCGCCCGCGCGCGGCGGTGTTGATCCCTAGGATCCCTCCCCGGGCCGCAGCGGCCCGATGTTCGTCCACAGTGGACTAGGAGGGGGCTTGGACTTCCGCAGGAGTTCGACCGGCGCGATCGCGGGGGTCATCTTGATCGCGCTCGGCGTATTCGGAACCGTGCTGCTGATCGGTGGGCTGACCGGGGGTTCCGGCGTCCGGATCCACTTCCTCTTCTTCCTCGCGCCGATCGGCGCGCTGGCCGGCGTGGTCATGCTGATCAACAGCCTGCGTCCGCTGAAGATGCGGATCGACGAACGCGGCATCATGATCCACCAGCCGGCCAGGCGGGTGCAGGTCGCGCTGGGCTGGCAGCACGTCGCCGCCGTCTCGGTGACCGAGCTGCGCAAGCCCAAGGACGCGCGGAACACCGCCACCTACCTGGCGGTGTGGACGCACGGCGGCCTCAACCCGGGCGTGCCGCCGGAGTGGGTGTTCCAGAACGACGGCTGGACCGGCTACCGGCTGATCGACGTGGACGACGTCCGCGAATCCTCCGACCAGCTCACCCAGGCGCTGCGCCAGTACGCGGCACCCGTCCTGCGCTGACGCTCACTCGAACGACCGCGCCAGGCTGGGCGGCAGGTCCCCGGAGTGGACGATGCCGAGGCGCTGGGTGGCGCGGGTCAGCGCCACGTAGAGGTCGTTGAGGCCGCGGTCGGACTCCGCGGTCACCGCCTCCGGTTCGACCAGCAGCACCGCGTCGAACTCCAGGCCCTTGGCCTCGTCCACGGTCAGCAGCACCACCGGGGATTCGAGGTCGTCGGGACGGGTGCCGACGACCGCCTCCGGCAGCGATTCGGCCAGTTCCGAGCCGATCTCGGCGAGCAGGTCCGGTGGCAGCAGCACCGCCAGTCGCCCGTCGGCCACCTCCGCCAGCTCCTCCGAAACCACCTGGGGGAGCTCGGCGAGCAGGTCCTCGCGCGGGATCTGCTGCGCCCACGGCAGGTTGCCGGTGGAGCGCACCGAGTTCGGCGGCTCCAGGTCGGTGTCCATCTCGGACAGGACCTCGGCGGCGACGTCCATGATCTCGGCCGGCGTCCGGTAGTTCACCGTCAGCTCCGCCAGCTTCCAGCGGTCCTGCACGTACGGGCTGAGCACGTCGTCCCACGCGCTCGCGCCGCCCAGCGCACCCGTCTGCGCCACGTCGCCCACCAGCGTCATCGACCGGCTCGGGCAGCGGCGCATCAGCACGCGCCACGCCATCTCGGAGAGCTCCTGCGCCTCGTCGACGATGACGTGGCCGAACGTCCACGTCCGGTCCTCGGCGGCCCGCTCGGCCGCGGTCAGGTCGCTGCGGGTGCGGAACCGCTCGGCCAGCAGCTCCGCGTCCAGCACGTCGGAGACCCGCAGCCGCTCCTCGTCGGCGATCTCCTCGTCCTGCTCCATGATGTGCAGCACGCCCTGGGCGTAGGCGAGTTCCTCGCGCTCCTGGCGTTCGCGGTCGGCGCGCTCCTGCGCGTCGTCCTCGCCGAGCAGCTCGGCCAGCTCGTCCAGCAGCGGCACGTCGGCCGGGGTCCACGGCGTGCCCGCCGGGCGCTGCAGGGCGTCGCGCTCGTCGTCGTCGAGGACCTTGGCGGTCGCGGTGGCCAGGCGCTCAGGCGAGCTCAGCAGGTCGTCGAGCAGCTGCTGCGGGGTCATCTCCGGCCACAGCTCGTCGAGCGCGCGGGCCACCTCGGCGTCGCCGCGCAGCTCGACGTTGATCTCGTCGAGGTCGCGCCGGTCCAGCAGCTCCAGGCCCAGCCGCTCGCCGACCTGCAGCGTCAGCGCCCGGAACATCTCGTCCTGGAACACCCTGCGGGCCAGGTTGTGCGGGCGGCGGGTCCGGCGAGCGCGGGTGCGCGCGGCCGTGGCGTCCTTGCGCTTGAGGTGCAGCGGCTCGCGGTCGAACGTGACCTCGACGTGGTCGCGCGGCACCTGCTGCCGGTCTCGGACGGCGGCGGTGAGCACGTCGGTCATGCTCAACCGCCCCTTGATCTCGGCGGTGCGCGCGGATTCGGTCCCGGTGGCGGTGATACCGGGGTACAGACCGCCCACAGTGGACAGCAGCACGCCGGTTTCGCCCAGCGACGGCAGCACCTGGCCGATGTAGCGCAGGAACGTCGGGTTCGGCCCGACGACCAGCACACCGCGCTTGGACAGCTGCTCGCGGAACGTGTACAGCAGGTAGGCGGCCCGGTGCAGCGCGACGGCGGTCTTGCCGGTCCCCGGCCCGCCCTGCACGACCAGCACACCGTTCATGCCCGCGCGGATGATGCGGTCCTGCTCGGCCTGGATCGTGGCGACGATGTCCTGCATCTGCCCGGTGCGCCGGGCGTCCAGCCGCGCCAGCAGCGTCGCCTCACCGGCCAGGCCCAGGTCGCTGCCCTGCTCGGCGGCGTCGAGGTCGAGGATCTCGTCCTCGTAGTCGAGCACCTTGCGCCAGCTGGTCTTGAGGTGCCTGCGCCGCTGGACCCCGTCGCGGGCGGCGGCGGTGGCCAGGTAGAACGGCCGCGCCGCCGGGGCGCGCCAGTCCAGCAGCAGCGGCTCGTACTCGTTGTCCTCGTCGAACAGGCCGATCCGGCCGACGTGGAAGGTCTCGCCGCCGTCGAGGTCCAGGCGACCGAAGCACATCCCGTGCTCCACCGAGCTGAGCTGGGTCAGCTTGTCGGTGTACATGCGGGTGGAGATGTCGCGCTCGGTGCGCGCCTGCGGCGGTCCACCGCTGTCGCGCAGCGTGTCCTTGAGTCGCTGGGTGGTCTCCGCACGGAGGTCGTCGAGCTTGCCGTACAGCACGTTCAGGTAGCGCTGCTCGGCCGCGATCTCCTCGGCGCGGACGTCTTCCCGATCAACTCGGGCCTCGGACAATGAGCCACCTTCAAAACCGGGCGCGGACAAGACAACCGGACCCCCAAGGCCCGACCAGCCAATATACCGCGTCCGGCGGCTGCGGGGCCGCAGTGTGAACGCACCACTGGGAACGCGGAAAACTCCGGCAATCGGTGACCCGATTACCGGAGTTTTCCGCGACCTGACCACGGCGGTGTCTTCGGGTGACCCGGAATACCGCCGTATTCCGTGACCGGATTACCGGAGTAATCCGGGGCACCTAGACGACGGTGGAGATCAGGAGGATGACGGCGAAGGAGACGACGGAGAGGATCGTTTCCATGGCCGACCAGGTCTTGAGGGTCTGGCCGACCGACATGCCGAAGTACTCCTTGACCAGCCAGAATCCGGCGTCGTTGACGTGCGAGAGGAACAGCGAGCCGGAGCCGATGGCCAGCGCGACCAGCGCGCCCTGAGCGGGCGGCAGTCCCATGACCAGCGGGGCGACCATGCCGGCGGCCGAGATCGTGGCCACCGTCGCCGAACCCGTCGCGACGCGGATGCCCACCGCGATCAGCCAGCCCAGCACCAGCGGCGACAGGTGCGCCCCGGAAGCCAGGTCGGTGATCGTGTCGTTCACGCCCGAGTCGACCAGCGTCTGCTTGAAACCGCCGCCGGCGCCGACGATCAGGATGATCCCGGCGATCGCGGGCAGCGAACCGCCGACGACGTCGGACAGCCGGTTGCGGGAGAACCGGGCGCCGCGGCCCAGCACCACGATCGCGATCAGGACGGTCAGCATCATCGCCACGACCGGCGTGCCGATGGTGTCGAGGATCGTGTAGCCGAGCGTGTCCTCGGTCAGCGCCAGGTCGGCGACCGACTTGCACAGCATGAGCACGACCGGCAGCAGCAGCATCGCCACGGCGGCGAAGAAGCTCGGCCGGTGCGGCTGCTCCTCCTGCTCGGGCGACTTGCCCAGCAGGTGGGTCGCCGGCGGCAGCTCGACGCGCTTGGAGATGTAGGAGCCGAACACCGGCCCGGCCACGATCGCGGTCGGGATCGCCACCACGATGCCCAGCGCCAGCGTCAGGCCGAGGTCGACGTGCAGCGCGTCGACGGCGGCCAGCGGGCCGGGGTGAGGCGGGACGAGACCGTGCAGGATCGACAGCCCGGCCAGCGCCGGGATGCCGATCCGCAGCATCGGCTGCTCGGTCCGGGCGGCCACCATGACCACGACCGGGACCAGCAGCACGACGCCGACCTCGAAGAACATCGGCAGGCCCAGCAGGGCGGCGATGAACACCATCGCCCACGGCAGCGTCTTGCTGGTGGTGCGGCGCATGACCGTCTCGACGACCTGGTCGGCGCCACCGCTGTCGGTGAGCAGCTTGCCGAGCATCGCACCGAGCGCGACGAGCAGGCCGACGTCGCCGACGGTCTTGCCGAGGCCCTCGGTGAAGGTGTCCACGAGGTCGCCGAAGGGCATGCCGGCCACCACGCCGAGCGTGGTCGCGCCGAGCGCGAGGGAGAGGAAGGGGTGGAGCTTCGCCCAGCTGATCAGCAGCACGATCACCGCGATGCCTGCGACCGCGGCGCTCAGCAGGCGGGTGTCGTGCGCGGTCCAGGCCGTGGCGGCCTGGACGAGCGGGGCGGAAAGGCTGGAGAGCATTGGTGGGCTCCTCGTTGAGCAGCTGGTGCGCGCCACAGCCTAAGCAATAAGTATGACTTTTTGCTTATCATGACCGATTAAGTATGACTGTTAGGCCCGTCACCTGGTCAGGGCGCCTACTCTCGGGCACTGGTCGAACGCGTTTTTCACCGGCGAAGGAGCGTGTGCGGATGGGCGGCGGGCTGCACGGCAAGGTGCTGGAAGTCCTCGGTCAGGAGATCGCCGCGGGCACCCACGCGCCCGGCAGCGTGCTGCGCATCGAGCAGCTGGAGGAGCGCTTCGGCATCTCCCGCAGCGTCGCCCGCGAGGTCGTCCGCACGCTGGCCTCGATCCGGCTGGTCGTGGGCCGCAAGCGGGTCGGCATCGTGGTGCGCCCGCGCGAGGAGTGGAACAGCTTCGACCCGGTGCTGATCCGCTGGCGGCTGGCCGCCGACCGCTCCGCCGAGCTCAAGACCCTCGCCGAGCTGCGCACCGCCGTCGAACCCGTCGCCGCCGCGGCCGCTGCGGACCGCGCGGAGGACGACCACGTCGCGCGGCTGGTCGCGCTCTCCGAGCGGATGGTGGCCACCTCGCGCGCTGGTGATCTGGACGCGTTCATGGACGCCGACGTCGAGTTCCACCGGCTGATCCTCACCGCCTCCGGCAACGAGATGTTCGCCCAGCTCCACGAGGTCGTCGAGGAGCTGCTGCGCTGGCGCGCCGGTCACGGGCTGATGCCGGTCCACCCGCGCCCGGTCGCGGTCCGCCTGCACTGCGAGATCGCCGAGTGCATCCGCGCGGGCGACAAGGTCCGCGCCGAGTGGGCCATGCGCGAGCTGGTCGCCGAAGCCCTCGAAGGCACCCTCGAAGGCCTGGACTCCTGAACCCGCGCGGTTTCCGCTGAGAGACCCCGGACGTGCGAATCCCCCGCGACCTCGGGGGATCGGTCGCGAGGGATTCGCCGAGGGCGGGATCAGTAGCCCTGGTAGCTGCCACCGGAGCGCAGGCCCGAGACGCCTGGCACGTCGGCGATCGAACCGTAGCGGTCGATCGAGTAGCGGGTGGCGGCGATGATGTTGTCGACGGGGTTGTAGATGTCCTGGTGGCCCGGCAGCGCGAAGGACTCGAAGGTCGGCTGGATGGTCTGCATCAGACCGATCGACGGGGTGCCGGCCGCGGCGTTGGAGTCCCAGTTGTTCGTGGCGCTCGGGTTGCCGTTGGACTCGTGCATGATGATCGTCCGGATGGCTTCCTCGTCGATCTGGTCGCGCGAGATGCCGTTCTGCTCCATGACCTTGATCGCTTCCTTGATCCAGGCGTCGATCTGGTCCTTCGGCTTGTCCTCCTGGACCGGGGCCGCCGCGGGCGCCGGGGCAGGCGCGGGCTGGGCGGCCGGAGCCGGCTCGGCGGCGGGGGCGGGCTGCGCAACGGGGGCGGGCGCGGCCTGCGGCTGAACGGCCGGAGCGGGAGCCGGGGCGGGCACCTGCGGGGCCGGGGCGACGAGCGGGGCCACCTCGGCGGCCTGGTGCACCGGAGCGGACTCGGTCTTGACGTCCTCACCGCCTGCCGCGGCGGTGAACACGCCGAGCACGCCGAACGCGGCAACCGCGGCGCCGACCTGCAGCGACCGCATCTTGGGGGCGACGCGGTGGGCCCGGTCGGCCGTCTCGCCGAGGAAGCTCGCGCGCAAGCGGCGTCCGAAGGGCACCGTCCTCTCCCAACGGTGCCGGCCGGTCTCTCCGTCCTGCGGGGTGTCGGGGGTGTTCTGGTCGGGGTTCTTCGTTTCGTCGGGGGTCACGAGGAACCAGACTCCGGAACGGAGAGTCACACTGCATGGTGGTTTATACGGGGTCGACTACCTAGATTGAGCTATTCGGGTGGTTCGACGCACGGATTTGGCTACCCAACGTGATAGCAGGCAAGAACGTTACCGCGCGGAGGTGTCAGCTCCGTCACCCGTTCGCTGTCCCGCGACCCACCCGGCGATCTGCGCGCGGGACGTGAAGTCGAGCTTGGTCAGGATGTTCTGCACGTGCCCCTCGACCGTGCGCTGCGCGATCACCAGGTTCTCGGCGATGTCCTTGTTCGTGCGTCCCTCCGAGACCAGGTCGGCGATCTGCCGCTCGCGGCGGGTCAGCGGCATCGGGTGCACGTTGTCATCGGACTCCGCACCGGCGGGCCGCCTGGTGTGCCGCTTGAGCTCCAGCGCGTAGTCCACCGCGTGCGTCAGCGACATTTCCCGGCCGTGCTCGTACTGCTCGTCGAAGGCCTCCGGCCCCAGCGCGGTGCGGATCTGCATCAGGTGCTCGTCGTGGTCACCGGCGAACCGCGCCCAGAACCCGGGTGCCGAGCGCACCGCGTCCCACAGCGCCGAGGACGTGCCCAGCAGCCTGGCCGCGCGCTCGAAGCGCTGCTGCCGGTGCGCGATCCACGCCAGGGTGTCCAGGCTGAACGCGATGCCCAGCCGGTTGTCGAGCTTGCGCTGCAACCGCAGCGCCTCCTTGACCGAGTTCTCCGCCCGATCTGCGCGGTCCCGCCGCATCTGCACCTGCGCCGTCGCCCACTGGGCGTAGGAGCGCCAGTACAGCTCGCCGTGCTCGGCGGACAGCTGGATGCACTCCGCGAGCAGCCGCAGCCCGGCGTCGGGGTCGTCGCCGATGCCCTTGATCAGGCCCAGCGCGTGCAGCGACCACAGCTCCCCGGCCAGCTCGCCGCTCCTGCGGAACCGCTCCAGCGCCCCACCGGCCAGCTCGGTGCCGCGCGGCTGGTCGTCCTGGAAGAACGCGACCAGGCCGTGCAGCAGCGCCAGGTAGGCGCGCTCGACCTCGTCGCCGCGCTGGGTGGCCAGCACGGTCGCGCGCTCCAGCGTCGGCAGCGCCCTGCCCAGGTCGCCCTGCAGCAGCGCGAACCAGGCGCTGACCCGCATCGCCTTGACGCGTTCGGGCAGGTCGCGCGAGGTGTTGTCGAGCACTTCGTCCAGCCAGTGCCGCGCCTCGGCGTTCAGGCCGCGGATGCCCCAGTACTGCCAGAGGTCGGTGACCAGCCGCAACGCCATCCCGCCGGTCTCGGATCCCTCGGCGGCGTGCCGCAGCGCGCTGCGCAGGTTGTCCTGCTCGTGGCGCAGCCGCTGCACCCAGCCCGGCTGGTCGGGGCCGATCCACTCGGCGGCGAACCGCGCGCTGAGCTCGGCGAAGAACGCGCAGTGCCGGTGGCGCATCCGGCTCGTCTCGCCGTACTCGCCGAGCTTGTCCAGGCCGTAGTCGCGCAGCGTGTGCGGCAGGCGGTAGCGGACCTCGGCGCCGTCCTCCTCGCGCATCAGCACCGACTTGTCGACCAGCGAGTGCACTGCGGTGAGGATGTCGACGCCCTTGCCGTCACCGGCGACGTGCTCGGCGGCAGTGAGGTCGAAGCTGCCGGAGAACACCGACATCCGCGCCCACGCCCGCCGGTCGCGCTCCTCCAGGAGCTCGTAGCTCCAGTCGATCAGCGCGCGCAGCGTCTGCTGCCGGGGCGGTGCGCCGCGACGGCCCTCGGTGAGCAGGTCGTAGCGCTCGGCGATGCGCTCCTCCAGCTGCTGCAGCGACAGCGACCGCAGCCGCACCGCCGCCAGCTCTATGGCCAGCGGGTTCCCGTCGAGGTGGTGGCACAGCCGCATCAGCGCCTCGGCGTTGTCGGCGGTGACCTCGAACTCCGGGACCGCCGCCTTGGCGCGGTCGACGAACAGCCGGACCGAGGAGAACTGCTCGTAGGCCTCGGCGGGCGGCAGGTGGCCGGGGTCGGGCACCTGCATCGGCGGCACCACGACGTTGGACTCCCCGGCCACGCCCAGCGACTGCCTGCTGGTGGCCAGCACGCGCACGCCGGGGCACCAGCGCATCAGCGCGTCGACCAGCAGCGCGACGTCCTCGATCACGTGCTCGCAGTTGTCCAGGACCAGCAGCATCTCGCGGTTCTTGAGCTGGTCGACGATGGTCTCCAGGCTCGCGGCCGAGGACGGCCCGCCGAGCCCGAGCTGTTCGATGACGGCGTCGAGCACCAGCGCGCCGTCGTCGAGGTTCTCCAGCTCGACGAACCAGGCCTTGTCGCGGAAGGAGCGGCGCATGTTGGCGGCCACGCGCACGGCCAGCCGGGTCTTGCCGACACCGCCGGGGCCGGTGAGGGTGACCACGCGCGACTCGGCGAACAGCCGCTTGGTGAGGGTGATCTCACGACGCCGGCCGACGAAGCTCGTCACGTCGGCCGGCAGGTTGCCCGCGGATTCGCGCACGCGGGCCTTGGCAGTGGAGACCACGATTCGAGCTTAGCTCGCGAATCGGCCGCTGACCTGGGATCTTGGTCCGAGGGGCGGCTGTAGCTCGTTCGCGGGAACTTCGAAGATCAGCCCACTGGCAGTAATCGCGAGGTCCACCCGTCCGGGGGTTTCGCGGCCACCGGAAGCGTCTGCCGAAGGCCTTCCGGATTCGGCTCCGGGTGCCTAAGCTCGGGGATGAATTCAACAAAATGTTTAAACGTGGGGAGCTGGAGTTGAGCGAGCCGTCGTACTTCGCGCCTGCCGGTGGACTGCCGCCGCAGACCGATCTGCTCACCGACCGGGCCGTGGTCACCGAGGCCTACACCGTGATCCCGCGCGGGGTGCTGCGCGACATCGTCACCAGCAAC
>NZ_JAWLNX010000030.1:0-95686 GCF_035320975.1 Saccharopolyspora mangrovi
CTGGCCGCTGGCGAACGCTCCAACACATCACCGCCAGCCCCCGCAAAACCGGCGACATCGTCCAAGCCACACTCGTTCTCACCCACCACGAACACAACCGAATCCACTGAGATCACCTCAATGGAAAGCATGGCTATCGTTCACACTCGGAATCGGACTTTCTCTGTGCGCCAACATTGCCTCCGCACCCGAGCTCAACGCCTTCTCCATCGCCGTAGCCGTCTGCCCACCACTTGCGCTCCTGCTATCGGTCGAACTGCTCAACCAAGCGCTCAAACGGAATCGCGCGAGTGCAACAGACACGACCATTCACGAGACATACGAGGCCGGATCAGCGCAGCCGTATCCGGTCGCCCCTGGCGAGGCCGGTCCAGCACAAGAGATGCCCGGAGAGACTGAGGATGTGCCAGCGCCGCGCACGGCGAGAAACACGGCGCATGGTCACAGCGCCACCAGCACGGAAGCTGCCCCGGAGGCACCCCACGTAGCGGATGGTGATCCGCTACGCAACGAGGCATACCGGCTCGACGTCGAACATTGGAACCTGTACCAGCGTCCGATCTCCGCCGACACCCTCCGACGGAACCTCAGCATCGGCTCAAAACGAGCCCGCGCCCTCACGCACCACATCCGACAACACCACCAACCCATGAGGATGCTGGGGACGGTCGAACGTCACGGTGGCGTTAACACCTTGCTGGCGGGTTCGGCGGTCTCCGCATGTCGGTGCGTAGACTTTGATTCGATCAACGTTTAGGGAGATTGGATATCGTAATTGCTGTGGCCGACCTGGCGACATCGCAAAGACGCTTCTTCTTGGCTTCCTCCGTCTCTCCTTCCCGTGATTCAGAGGGACGCCCGCCCGCCGCCGTTACATCTATGGTTGCAGCATCAGAGATACCTGTTTCTATACTGCAGATTCCGCTATCCTGATGCTTGATGTTCGTATAAACAGAAGGGTAACCAGAAATTGAACCATCAGGGCGCGTCTTCCCCTCGCCCGATACCGATCTGGCGCGAAGACATCACCACGGACGACCTGCACCGCTGGATGTGCGGGCTGAAACAAAGTTCGGGCACGCCACGCGTCGTTGCTGACCGGCACAGCCAGCGGAACGCCCTCGCAGCCGCGCTCAAGAAGTAGCAGCAATCCCGCGCTTGCGTTTACAGCTGCACGGCGCCACATTTGCAGGTTCCCGTTTTCGGTAACCACCCGCACGCCCCGCACCGGACGTGGTCAACGAGGTCGAGCACGGCTTTTGCGAATGCCCGTGCATCCGCTTTCGTCAGGTCCCACGACCGAGGGTCGGGGTGCACAGTGAGGTTGCGGAGGAGTTTGTGTCCCGCCACCAATTTCATCGCCGTTCCCGCGGCCGTTTCCGCGAGCCGCGTGCGCACCACCGGCCAGAGATCGCCTAGCGTGTACTTCTCCTGCCGCGGGACCTGCAGCCTCATGCTGAGAGTGAGCCGGTCGCAGGTGAGCTCTAAGAGTTGTCCCGCTGCAGCAGCAATGGACCGCGGCTCGCCCACGTCTATCATCAGCTCGAGATCCTTCTTTACCCGGTCTACCCCAGGCTGGTCAAACACCGGCCCAGTGTCGAACTCCCAGTCGCGGATTTCTGTTCCGAGCACCGCGTGGCCGTGGGCGCCGAACAGTTCTCGCAACTGGTCGCACCATAGTCGGTCATGCACGGTGACGATGAGCTGCCAGTCATCGAAGGCATCAAGCACGTAGGTCATGAACGCGTGGCGCACGGTGGCGTCCACGCTTTGCAGGACGTCGTCCAAGATGAGGATCTTGGCTTGACCGCGTTCAACACCGCCCTCAGCGAGCAAAACCGCGTGTTTGAGCAGCGCGTCACCGAGCTCGAAGACGACCTGGCCGCCGCCCGCACTAGCCTGCGCCGCATGATCCGTTCGGAGAACCGTTCTTCCTAGTCACTGCCGGTTGGTGTGGCGTCGATCACTCTGCATTGACTTACACCTTTGTCGAAGATCGAGGCTGATCACACGCGAGTCGGACTCGCCGACAAGAACACCATCTGCGCCACTGGGAAGGGGAACCGGTATGTCTGCCAACGCCCGCCCTGATCACACCGATCCGATCAAGCTCGTCGTGATCATCGGCAGCGTCCGCGAAGGTCGCTTCGGCCTGACCGTCGGGAAATGGTTCGCCGACCAGGCCGCCGGGCGCCACGACCTGAGCGTCGACATCGTGGACCTGGACGAGACCACGCTGCCTCTGGCGATGACGAAACCCACTCCTGGTACCGCCCACGCGCTGGCCGACTTGTCCCCGCGAATCGAGGCGGCCGACGCGTTCGTTGTGGTCACCCCCGAGTACAACCACAGCTTCCCGGCCGCCCTGAAGAACGCCATCGACTGGCACCACGCGGAGTGGCAGGCCAAGCCGGTCGGATTCGTCTGCTATGGCGGGATCTCCGGCGGTCTGCGGGCCGTCGAGCAGCTGCGGCTGGTCTTCGCCGAGCTGCACGCCGTCACCATCCGGGACACCGTCAGCTTCCACAACGCCTGGAGCCAGTTCGATGGGCAGGGGCAGCCGGTCAGCCCGGAGGGCTGCAATGGGGCCGCCAAGACCCTGCTCGACCAGCTCACCTGGTGGTCCCAGGCGCTACGCGAGGCTAGGACGGTCCGCCCCTACGTCGCCTGACGCTCTCTCGTTTTCACCACTGGGGACTGACTCAGTTGAGGTTGCAGGCAAGTCGAGGAAACCCCCTGCGGTCTTGATTGCCGCAGGAGTTAGCACGATGAAAGGTAATTAGTGATGCGAGCAGCTGCATTTCACGCCTTCGGCGGCCCAGAGGTGCTGGAGCTGGTGAGCATGAAAACACCGCAAGCGGGTTCGGGGGAGGTGCGGGTCCGGGTTCGTGCTGCTGGAGTTCAGCCCATCGACTGCGCCGTGCGCTCCGCGCGTCGTGCACCGGGCTTCACCATCGAGTTTCCACATGTCACGGGCGGGGAGTTCGCCGGTGTGGTGGACCAGGTCGGCGATGGTGTGGAGGGCATCGAAGCCGGCGCGGAGGTGCTGGGTTTCCGTACTCAGTGGACGTACGCCGAGTACGTGGTGGTGTCGGCCACCCAGGTGGTGGCCAAGCCGTCCGCCATGCCTTGGGAGATCGCCGGGGGGCTGTCCGGCGCTGGGCAGGCGGCGCACACGGCGGTGGAAGTGCTGGGCGTCGGTGCCGGGGACACTTTCCTCATCAACGGCGCGGCCGGAGGGGTGGGCACTGTCGCGGTGCAGATCGCTCGGCACCGCGGGGCCACGGTCATCGGTACCGCAAGCGAAGCCAACCATGACTATCTCAGGACCTTGGGCACCCTCCCCGTCACCTATGGAGACGGCCTCGTCGAGCGAGTGCGGGCGCTGGCGCCGGACGGTGTGGACGCCGCGCTTGACGCAGCGAGCGCGGACGGCCTGCGGGCCGCCGTGGAACTGGTCAAGAACACCGACCGGGTCGGCACCATCACCTCAGCGGAAGCTTTTGAGCAGCTTGGCGCCCGCTGGATCGGCAGCCAGCGTTCCGCAGAACGGCTGGATAGCCTCGTCTCGCTCTACATGCAGGGCGCCCTACGCTTCCACGTGAGGGCCACCTATTCCCTGGAGCAGGCTGCCGACGCACACCGTGAAGTCGAGTCGGGCCACGGCAGGGGCAAGGTTGTCCTGCTCATCGACTGAGCCGGGTGCTTCTGAACTCGTGGAAGGTACGGCCCGGAAACCCGGCGCAGTGGCAGCCGTGTCGCGATTTCTCCGGGAACCGGCCCGCGCGGGCCGTTCTTCCACTCTGCCATTCGCACACCTGCCAGCATCACAGAATCGAGGGCACTCACCGTGCGAGAGAAGCCCACAGCGTCGGCATCGCCGGCCTTGTCCGCGAACTCCCTTCACGCTATGACCGGTCATTCCGAGCCGCGTGTCGGCACCGAGACTTCCGCTGCTGCCGGTACATCCGCGACGGAAGCGTCCGGCTGCCCCGGTGTTCTGGTCACTCTCTTGCTGGCCTCGACGTTGGGGGTGATGGCGGGCTCAGTGATTTCGCCGGTGGTGGAGGTGATCCGTGGCGACTTCGGCGTCAGCGGCACGGCGGCGGGTCTGGTCGTCACCGCGCATGCTCTGGCCGTCGCCGTCACCAGCCCGCTGATCGGACGAGCCATCGATCACTGCGGGGTGCGGATACCGCTGGCCGCTGGACTGGTGCTGTACGGGATCAGCGGCGGGGCCGGCCTGTTCACTACGTCCTACCCTGCGCTGATCGCCAGTCGGCTGGTGTTCGGAATCGGTGCCGCAGCGGTGTTCACCGGCACTACGGTCGCCCTGCTGCAGCTGTTCACAGGGCCGAGACGGGACCGGGTGATGGGCTGGCGATCAGCAGCCAACAGCGTCGGCGGTCTCGTCTGGCCCTTGCTGGGCGGCACGCTGGGCGGGCTGTCCTGGCACGCCCCCTTCGCGATCTACCTGGTTGGCCTGCCGTTGGGCGTGGCCGCGGTACTGGCCCTGCCCCACACGGCGCCGCATCGCGCCGCGCGTACCCGTGGCGGTGTCCTTGCCCTGGTGCGGCAGAGCCCTGCCGTACTGGGCTTTTACGCACTCCAGGCCGCCGCCTCGATTTTCCTCTACACCATGGTGGTCTTTCTGCCGCAGCGGCTAGCCGACCTCGGAATCCGCGAACCGCTCATGGTCTCGCTGTATTTGGTGGTCATGACAGGTGCCATCAGCAGCCTGGTGGGCCTGGTCTACGCGCCACTTCGAGCCCGCCTGAGCTATGCGGCGCTACTTCGCACCGCCGCGCTCGCCTGGGCGGGTGCCTTCACCGTCCTCGGCACGGTTGACCACCCCGTGCTGCTGTTGGCGGGGCCGGCTCTGCTCGGACTCGGACAGGGCCTTTCCCTGCCCTCGCTGACGGTACTGGTCAACGAGAGCGCTCCGCCCGCACTGAGAGGGCAGGCTACTTCTCTGGCCGGCACCGTCATCTTCGGCGGGCAGTTCCTCTCGCCCCTGCTCCTGGGGCCGCTGATCGGAGCGACCTCAAGTACGGTCGGGTTCCTCACCGCAGCGGTCATGGCGGGCCTCATCGCGCTGACGTTGACGACTGTCAGGATGGCCTCGTCCACGAGCCCAGGAGGCTCGGCATCAGCCTCGGACAACTGAGCTCAGGTCCACCCCATTGCCCCCGCCTTCCGAGCAGGAGGGCGGGGGCAACGGATCTGTTCTACGACCGCTTGAACCGTATCCGTCAGAAGATCCCCAACGAACACGCTGACCTTGATCGCCAGGAGACGGCGACCTCCCCGGACGAACCTGACACCCACGGAAGGAACAGGAGAGCCCTAAACATCGGCAAAAGCCGCAGGAGTACAACGACGCCAAGTTCGCTGGACGCCCTGTGGGAATGTCGTCTCCTTGGGCAGGTGAAACCGCGTTTCAAGATCTGGCCGCGGTACTACGGGCAAGCATCGACTCAGCACCCCCCGAGGCTGCACTGACCAACGCACCTGTGCCAAGGGTGCCTCATCGAGAGTTAGTCGCCTGACCTGCACAAATGCAGCACGCCCCCAGATAAGTTTCGGGTTGGTGACGATCCCGGTCGGTTTGGTAGCGGCAACGGAGTCGAAATCGATCAGCTTCCGCCAGGTTCACCGAGCCGATGGGGCCCGAGTGCGACACGAAAGGGTCTGCACCGCCGAAGACCGCCGGGTTCGGTGGGAGGAGATCGCCAAAGGCTACGAGCTGCCCGACGGCCGCATGGTGGTGATGACCGACGACGAGCTGGCGGAGTTGCCGCTGCCCAGCGCGCACACCATCGAGGTGGCGGAGTTCGTACCGACCGGCACGATTGACCCGATCATGTTCGACCGCTCGTACTTCCTGCAGCCACACCAGGTCGCGCTCGGCGCCTACGGGCTGCTGTGCGACGCCATGGCTGACACTGGACACGTCGGGCTCGGTCGGGCGGCGATCCGGACCCGCGAGCGATTGGCTCTGCTACGACCCTACGGACCAGGGATCAGCCTGGTCACACTGTTGTGGCCGGACGAGGTGCGGGAACCGGATTTCGGGTGGCTCACCGACCAAGCTCCGCAGCCCCGCGAGCAGGAAAAGCGGATGGCCGAGCAGCTGGTGATGTCGCTGTCGAGTACGACGTTCGACGCCATCAGCTACCGCGACCACTCACGCGAGGCCCTGCAGGCACTGATCGACGCCAAGCTCGCCGACCGCCAGATCACTATCCCGGAACCGCGCACACAGGAAGTCGCGGACCTCGAAGAGGCACTGCGAGCGAGCCTCACCCAGGCCATTCAGGCGCGTGCCACTGGTCAAAGTGGTGCCGGCGGCTGAGAGCGGCAACGGCCAAATTCATTCGGACGTCGTGTGAGAGCCTGTTCCTAAACTCGGGTGAGGCGTTTGCTGGTTGTGGATCACGGCCGGCCCAGCGAGATGAACCTTGCCGAACAGGCGTTCTCAGGGCTTGGAAGCGAGCGTGCCGAGAGGCACCGCGGGTTCGGATCCCGCCGCTTCCGCTGCACCGCCCCTGAACGGCGCAAAGCAGGTCAGGGGCGCTCTTGTGCGTCGACCTCGAAACCGAGGCTGTGCGCGTCATGGGCAAGGGACGGCGCCGTAAGTGTGATCCCCCTCGGCGCGAAGACGGGACAAGCGATCAGTCGCTACTCCAGCCAGCCGCCTGCCACGAAGCTGAGCAACCCTCGCTCCGGATGGACTGCGCGGGAGGCGCTGCTGTCAGTGGCGTCCACGAGCCAGAACGGCCGCGTGACCGGCCCCGGCTTGAACGGCGACGCCACGCAACGCGGACCGGCTCCGCATTCGGCCACGCGTTTGACTACTCCTTGCCGAGTTGCAGCCCGACCTCGTAGGTCGCGACGCTCTGGATCGTGTAGCCGCTGGCCTCGGCTGCCGTGCTGCGCAGCCGTTTCGCGGACTCGGCGCTGGCCTGCGCGGTTTGCTCGCTGCTCCAGAGCGTGATCGTCATCGCATTGCCAGAGCCGCGGTCGACCAACACGTAAGCGCCCTGGAAGCCATCGAGCTGGTTCAGAGCCGGTCTGGCTTGGTCGAGCTGCTCAACCAACTGGGCTACTTTCTCAGAAGTACCTGTGTAGGTGCTGACACGCGCATGCATGATCTTCTCCCTGATGACGGTGCGGTTGGCGTTGCCTCGACCTGCCGGAAACCACGCAGCGTCCCGGTCTTGTCCCAGCCCGCCTCAAGCAGCCGGCCGGCTCGCCTGCGCATCACGTGGCTATTCGCCGCCTACGCTGCCGGAACGAATCAGGGGCGCCCGGCGTCAGTATGCGCGTGCACGATTCGCCTCGCACGCCCCCGAGCGGGCCCCGGAACTTCCTTCCTGCACCCACTGCGGCGGTGGCCGAAAATGGCCCGGGCGGTCCGGCCGGGCGGCCTGATCGCGGCGTACGTGTGGGACTTACGCCGACGGCATGGAATTCATCCGCCGGTTTTGGGACGCTGCCATCGAGGTGGATCCGTCCGCAGCCGCAGTGGACGAGGGTCGCCGGTTCGCGGTATGCCATCCGGAGCGGTTGCGCGCGGTATGGGCGACGTGGGGCTTGTCGATGTATCAACCCACCCGATCTACCAGCAGTCCCTTCTCATGCTGCCACCGCCCCGAACACCAAGATCAGTTCAGGAACAGGCTCTTAGATAGGCGAGCTCGACGATGCGTGCGGCAGCGCTGGCGAGTCGGCTGCGTAAACGACGCTCCCACCGACGACGAGGGTGCCCAATCCAGACTCTGACCACCCTGTCGTTTGCTGCGTCGAAGCCAACACTCGGGCCAAACCTGGAGTGGACCTACCCAGGACGGAAGGTTGCCTGCACAGTCGGTGTCGCGCCCTCGCTCGGCGGGCCGATATCGCTCACGGGCCACCCAACATCACCTACAGAGCGACCGCGGCCAGGTGCCCGACCATAGAGGGCACTCCCTGCAAACTGGCGCTGGATGTGGCCGAGCGAGTTCGGCCTTTCTCGGCTGGGGCTACCTGATCAGGCGGGAAGCTCAACCCACTCGACGCCGGCAGGTCGCTCTCCGGTCTGCACGTACTCTCCGACCAGGTCGTAGACGCGGCTGATCGGTAGTTCGGCGCCGGGGTCCATCGGGCATACGTACCCGCCCGCAAAGTAGTACTCGACGTGTTCGGTGTTAACCCCGTCGGCCGGGACGTAGCCGGTCTGGTTTGCTCCGGCCGACACCAGGTGACCGCGCCGCGCTCGCCGCGCACGCCGGCCCAGAGGATTCCGTCCACTCGCCGGGCTCGTGCTGAAGGAACCAGAAAAGTCCCGCGTCTTCGCGCTGGCGTTGCTTGTCGGCCTCACCGATGCCGTTGATGAGCGCCTCGACATCGAAGTCCGGCGTGATCTCGATCTGGACCAGGTCCAGCAACTTCGGCGCTTGGGTCATGCCTTCCCCTTGTAGGTCCTGGTGAACGGGTTTCCGTCTTGAGTGGTGCCGTGCACGGTGAGGCTGCTACCTGCTCTCACCGCGCATGTCACCTCCGGCTCGGGCTGCTCGGCGTGTAGGTGCACGACGCCAGCTATACGAGCTGACCCAAGATCGGCATCTGGCCTGCGTCTGTTGGGCGACTGGGCGGGCGTGGTCTCAGTCTTGGTCTCATTCACCGTCGTTCAGCGGAGGTCAGACTGCCCTTCTGAAGTTCGCGGTACGTCTGTGATCAGCACATATCGTTCGATCGGTCTCCGCTGAACCGGTGATCGTAGAACTGAAAAGCGGAAGGTCGGCGGTTCGACCCCGCCCCTGGCCACCGCTCAGAGCTGCAAAGAAGCCCCTCCGGTTCGGGAGGGGCTTTTTTCGTGAGTAAGCCGGATCGGTGTTTGGCCTAGTAAGATCATCGAGTGTCGCTTGACGCCCGGGGTGTGGGGTCTAGGAACTACTGGGCTGCCATCCGTTCGGGTTCTTGCCCTGCGGTGTTCGGAGTACGACCGGCCCACTTCATGCGGAACGCGCGCTGTCGGCGTCGTTCCCCCAGTGGTCGGAAGGTGCGGGCTCCACTCGCGGCGCTCGGCCCCGGGCACAGATCAGACCTGAGGAGCGTTTCGCGATCTGCTGATCGCTAGGTCTAGGGCGGCCTTGGTCGTCCAGGCCACTGCGCTTCTCAGGTCGATCCCCGGGCATTACCCCGGCACATCACACGATGCCGGAGTTGCGCGGGGCACGACAGGGCACAAAGTCCTCCTCTGCGGAATGGCGTCCGCCGTTCTCCCGCCGGCCCATTGACGAAAGACCCTGGCGCGAGGCTTCTGGGCTGGAGCACTGTTGGTTGTGCTTCAGCAGGAGAGGAGGCACACCCATGACGGAGGCGAGCGAAGTCCAGCGGCGCATGTTCGAGTGCGTGTTGCAACGCGATTTCGACGGACTCAGAGAACTGTGCCACCAGGAATACGAATACATCAGCCCCGACGGTGAGCGACATGCCGGCGCAGAAGCTGCCGTGGCCGTCGCCGACAAGTACACGACCGCCTTCTCCGACATGGTGTTCGAGGTGGTGGCGGAGTACACGTGCGGCGAATCCGCGTGCGTTCGGGTGTACGAGGTCAGCGGGATCCATGAGAACGAGCTGGAAGGGATCGCGCCGACGTGGCGCGAAATCCACGTCCACCTGTGCAGCATCGTCGAGATCGAGGACGGCAAGATCCGCCGCGAGTACGACTTCTTCGACAACGCGAGCTTGCTGAGCCAGCTCGGAGTGGTGCCGACTCCCCGATCTTCGGAGCAACGGGCCCGGTCCGCCTGGACGTGACGGCCGCCGACCGCACGCACCGGACGACCGCAGACCTTTCGTCTCAGACGGCTAGCACGTTGAGCGGATACGTCCCAGCTGGTCGTTGACGTGCTGTCGGCGAGTCGACGACCAATTCACCTGGCCACCAGATGCTCTCTCCTCGTGAGCATGCTGTACGAGCCTCGCCGGGGGCACCAGCAGCAATCACACCACTCCCCGGGTCAGGTGACCTGCAGATCCGGGTTGAGGTTTCCCTGGCCATGGAACGCCGCGCAAAGCGGGGTGCGGCCCGATGAGCGCCGTCGACCGCGGGACAGTCACGTTGCGTTCGCAGGTCAGGGCGGTTCACTTGTGGCCCGTTCGAAACAGTTGGACGCGGTTCAGCGCAAGTGCATCCTCCCAAAATCCTCCCAATTCTTTACTCCCAACCCAGCCATGATCACTCGGTCGGGCGCCCGCCGTTGGTCTGCCGCGGCCCTGGCTGCGCACACACTGGCTATCGGTGTCCGGAGTTTCACCGCCGTCCCGGTGATCTCTTGGTGCTCTGGTCTGTTTCGGGAAACCACACAACGTTCCGCCACACTGATCACGGGCACCGTCATCGCGGACAAGCCGAGCACGCCGGCGGACGCACACCGATCACGCCGTACAACCGCCGATCGTCTGTCGGGCTGCTCGGTGAGCTGGCGCTCGCCGTTCGCCCTAGGCGTATATCCGAAGACCTCTCCTACTACGTGCAGTCCGCCGAGGACTGGGGACTCCTCGCGCTCGCGGGCGTTCTTTACACCCAAAGCGTCAATGCCCGGATGGCCAAGACCGGTGACCCACTCTTGGAATGCCCACAGCAATGGTTTCTCCGTTGAGGTACTTAGCGGCGGGCACCGCGCTGACCACTTGGTTAATGAACGCAACTGAAGCCGTCGACGCACGACAGTGGCCGTCGGACCCGGCTCTTGTCCCCGCGAGAGGCACGCGCACGCGACGACTTTGCGACCGCTACCAGCGTGACAACGCCTGACGCCCCGTCGTCCAACTCGGCTTCGAACTGTTCACGACCGGCAACTACACGTTCGGCGAACTCTACAACCGCGAGCGGGGCTGCTGTCTGCTCTAGTGGATGGCACGGCGTGTGCGGCGCATCGCCACGACGCCTTCGTCGGTACAAAAGCCGGTGAGGCTGAGCTTGAGGCAGAGCAGTCCGAGCAGGTGCATCGAGTCGTCCACGACGGCGAGGCGCCGTTGGCCGCGCCGCAGCATGTCATGCCGGGCGTGGCCGAGAGGTCCGTCGGGGGCGACTGTCCGGCTGAGGAGCGTGCCCGCGGTTGCAGCTGGCTGCCCGGGATCGACTTCCGCCTCTAGGTCCGCTCGTGTGACGGTGTTGACGAGCAGCCCACCGCTTGTCAGGAGTAGGAGGTGAGTCTTCTCGCTGCTGTCGAAGGCGGCTCGCGCCTCCGCTACTGCCAGGTCGGCCGGATGGACGGTCGGGAGACGCAGCATTGCGTCCGCCACTGTCAGCGGTCGTGTCACCCGACTGCTTCGATCCTCGCCGGGACGTACTTGTGCCACGGCGTCCCGGCGAACTCGTCACGGTGGCGTGCGCTGGTGAGGTCGTTGGGCGCCACACCGGTGCGCTCGCGGCTGCCGTCCTCGGTGGGGTAGTCAACGCCGAGCCCGTTAGGCAGCGAGACGTGGCCAGACTGCATCATGTCTGTGATCTCGACGCTGACTTCGGCACATCCCGCCTGGGTGGCGACTCGCGCTCGCCTGTCCGCTGTGACGCCGAGTCGCTCGGCATCCGTGAGACTGATCCGAAGGGCCCCGCTGGCGTCACGGCGACGCCAACCGGGGTCGCGGATGATGTCGTTGGCGGTGAACGAACGGCGTTCGCCGGCCATCAGGACGAATGGGAACTCCTCGGTCGTCCACGATGACGGGGCGCCACGAAGGCGGTTGGCAACGTGCGTCGCCAACCCCCTCGCCTGCGAAGTGGTGCATCGGGAGCTCGGTCCGGTCGAAGGAGACCCTCGGGCAGCAAGCGCGGTCTCGCATGAGCCCGGAGCGTGGGTGGCGCGCCGCTTGGTGCTGGTCGACCTCATCAGCGCTCCGGTTCCCTGGCCTGGCGCGTCTGTTGCTGAGTGATCCAGTCCTCCAGGTGCGAGGTGATCGCGCTGGGGTTGTACGCCGGCGCCCAGTGCCCGCCGACCACCGGCTCGACCCGCACCGTGCGCACGTCGGGGTGCGGGTCCTGCTGGCTCACCGGCGGAATGAACACATCCGAGGTGGGCGTGAGAATCTGCACCGGCACCGAGGTGCCGCCGCGGTCGCTGCGGGAGAGCCGGCGAAGCAGGTTGGCGGCGTACATCCGCACCGCGGCGCCGTTCGCGCGCGCGTTCGGGCCGACTGGCCAAGGGTCCAGATCCTCGGGGCGCTCGAACGCCGTAACCGCGCCGGCGGCCATCAGATCGACGACGCCGAGGCGGCACATCAGCGGCGCCAGCATCGGGACCTGGAGCGCACCCATGTAGAGCGGGGACTTCCACAGCGCGGCGATGGCGCCCCACTGACGGGCGCGTGCGCGCCGACCGATCCAGCCGCGCACGTGGTCGATGCACGGGCCCGAGATCGAGGTGTAGGACAGCACCCCGCGATGGCCAGGGTCGGTGATCAGATGCCAGCCCTGGACCGAGCCCCAGTCGTGGCCGACCAGGTGCACACCCTGACCACGGTTGACGTGATCGATGACCGCCTGCAGGTCAGCGGCAAGTACCTCGAGTCGGTAGTCCGCGATCCGACGCGGCTTGGCCGAGGCGCCTGACCCACGCACGTCGTAGGTCACGACGTGGTGATCGGCAGCCAGGAGTGGGGTAAGACCAACCCACACCCGGTGGTCGTCGGGGAACCCGTGGACGAAGACCGCCGTCGGGTGGGCAGGATCACCGCTGCCGTACACCGCCAGCTCGACGCCGTCGGCGGTCGAGATGCACTCGGAGAATCGGGCGAACATCAGGCGGTCTCCGCGCTCAGGTGGCGCACCACCTCGGCGTACATGGTGCTCTTGATGTCACCGAGGGTGTCGGCGTGTTTGCCCGCCAGGGCGGCGACCTTGGCGATCGCGACGTCCAGGACCTCGGCCTCCTCAGCCGTCGCGTCCACGAGGCCGGCCTCGACGGCCTCCGGGCCGGTGAACCGATATCCGGTGGTCATCGCATCGAGGGCCGCCCGCGGGCTCAGCTTGGCCTGTATGAGCGCGGCCATGCCGCGGGTGAACGGGATCTGGATGTCGACTTCGGGGAAGCAGAAGTAGCCACGGTCGACGCGCATGATCCGCCAGTCGTGGGCCATCGCCAGCATCGCCCCAGCCCCGAAAGCGTGCCCATTTACCGCCGCGACCGTGGGCACCGGCAGCATCACCCGGGCGAACAACGCCTGCACCCGCACCGTGTACGCCGGCAGGTCGGTCGGGTTCGCGAGCACCCAGTCCAGGTCCAGACCGTTGGAGAAGTGCTTCCCGGCGGCGATGGTGACGAGCAGAGCCGGTGATGCGACGACCTTGTCGAGGGCATCCTCGACCTCGGCCAGCCAGTCCTGCGTGAAGACGTTCTCGCCGTTGCCGAGATGCAGGACGTGGACACCGTTGTGCTCGGTCAGGGTCGGCACGTCAACGCCCCTCTCGTGAAGCCATCACGCGCTGCTCGACGTTGCGCAGCACCAGGCGGAAGGCGATGCCGAATCCGATGCCGAAGCCCAGGTCGACGAGCTTGCCGATGACCGGTATCCGGAAGCCGAAGCGTGTGATCCAGGTGATCTTGGTGCCCCGCGGCGTCTCGATGAAGTCGACCAGCCCGAGCTCGTGGTCAGCGCGGGGCCGGCTGTTACGGATCCGGTACTCCATGCGGTGCGGGCGGTCGAAGCTGGTGATTTCCTCGCGCAGCTGGATCATGCCGCAGTCGAGCTCGCGGACGGCGCCGAGGCCGTTGTTCTCGGTGGCGCCGGGACGGGTTACGCGGCAGGTGCGGACACCGGGGACTTGGGAGAGGGCTTCGTGGTCGGTGTAGGCCTCGAACACCTCCCCGATCGGAGCCTTGATCGTCTTCGTGACGGTGAGGGTGTACATGGGTTCCTTTCAGATCAGAGACTGCGCTGCGGCATCCGCAGGCTTTCGAGGCCGTTGTTGAGCAGGTACTGGCCCACGTTGATGGCGGCGTGCCGGTCCGGCGCCGGCTCCTTGCCGGCGGCCATCCGCCACATCTGCACGCTGTAGTAGGTGAGCTCGGTGAGGTTGTCGAGCACTCGGATGCCGCTACGGCGGGGGCTGACGACACTCTCGTCGGCCCGTCCGGCCAACAGGTCCGCGGGGAAGTCGGGCTGGACCGCGAGGGGGCGCCCGAGGCCGACGATATCGACGGCGGCCGAGGCGATGGCATCGACCATGCCCTCCACGGTCCGGAAGCCACCGGTGAGCATGAGCGGCAGCTCAGGGAGCTCGGCGCGGACCCGCTCGGCGTACGCGAGGAAGTAGGCCTCGCGCCTGCGGGTGCTCTCCTTCAGAGAGGGATCGACGCCGAGCATCGCCGCTGAGGTGTAGGTACCGCCGGAGATCTCGAGCAGGTCGAGTCCCTCGGCGGCCAGGGCGCGAACGACCTCGAGCGATTCCTCCTCGCCGAACCCGCCGCGCTGGAAGTCCGCCGAGTTGAGCTTGATCGCCACCGGGGTCGACGTACCGACCGCTGCGCGGACCGCGCGGAAGAGATCGAGGACGAAGCGGCGTCGCTTCTGCGGCGTACCGCCCCAGGCGTCGGTGCGCTGGTTCGCGAGGGGAGAGAGGAACTGGCTGAACAGGTAGCCGTGCGCGCCGTGGATCTGTAGTCGAAGCCTGCTTCAGTGACGACAGCGGCGGTGGTCGCGAACCGGCGGATCAGGTCGTCGATCTCGCGCGAGGTGAGCTCACGCGGCTGAGCGAAGATGCCCGCACTGCCGGGGACCGCGATGGCCGACGGCGCCACCGGATTCGCGGTGAGCGTGCGTGGCGTCTGCCGGCCCGGGTGGTTGATCTGGACCCACACCTTGGAGCCGCGCGACTTGGCGATGGTGGCCCACTCGGCCAGGTCCTCGAGACTGCGTCGGTCCTCGACGACGATGTTGCCTGGCTCGCCGATCGCGTTGCGGTCCACCATGACGTTGCCGGTGATGGAAAGTCCGACGCCGCTATCGGCCCACCTCCGGTAGAGGTTCTTGATACGGGTGCCGGGCGAGAGATCGCGGCGGCCCAGGCCTTCACTGAGGGCGGCCTTGGCGAGCCGGTTCGCGATCACGAAGCCGTTCGGCAGCTCGAAGGGACGGGCGAGGACCGATCGGTCCTCGGTCTGCGCCGGGCGGGTCGTGTGTCGGCCCGTCTCGTCCGTGAAGGTTCGTGCGTCGGTCATCGACGGTCTCCTGCTTTCTTCCGGGGCGGGTCAAGAGGGAGAGCGCGGACCGCGCGGACGCCGGTCTCGATCCGAGATTCGGTGACGGCGTCGACCCCGTGACCTTCGAGAAACCGGCGACGGAGGAGTCCGCCACCCAGGCCCCGCTGGGCCAGTGCCATGAGCAGCTCGCCGAGTAGCGGTAGCTCTTGCTTGGGGTGTCCAGCCGATGATCCCGAGCAGGGTTGCGTCCACCACCACCTATAGGTGCAGCGCCTTCTCACCGGTGCATCGGACCGATGGTGTTGCTCCCACGGCCCGGTCGAAGCGGCGGTCGTCGAGCTTGTCTCAATCCCGCGGTTGCACTCATACGGGAGGCGCGCAGCCTCGTGCCACTGATCCGTTGTCATGGCTGCTCCCCTTCGACCGCCCGCACGGGTAGCCGGGTGATCATCTCGGGGTCGTTGCTGGTCTTGCCGGTCTTGGCCGCGCCACCAGGCGAGCCGAGTTCGGCGAAGAAGTCGACGTTGGCCTGGGTGTAGGAAGCCCATTCGGCTGGCACGTCGTCGTCGAAGTAGATGGCCTCGACGGGGCAGACCGGTTCGCAGGCGCCGCAGTCGACGCATTCGTCAGGGTGGATGTAGAGCATCCGTTCGCCCTCGTAGATGCAATCGACGGGGCATTCCTCGATGCACGCCTTGTCGAGCACGTCGACGCAGGGTTCGGCGATCACATAGGTCACGGCGTGACTCCTTCAGCGTCGGCGGGCATGATGATCAGCCACGTCGTCGTGCCTTACACGACGAGACGCCACCTCCGTGGTGTACTCCCCTCGGCCATCGCGCCTGCGGCCCACCTAGATCACCGTTGGAATGAGAATTCATTGGCTCTCCTGGGCTTTCTCAGGTGCCGTGGTAGTCGTGAGGACTTCGAGACGGGCGGGCACGTTCTTGTGCCACGGGGCACCGAAGAACTTGTCTCGGCGGGCGCCGGAGGTCAGCGTGTTCAGCGGCACCCCGGTCACATCGTCGACGTCGCCGTCGCGTGGGTAGGTCACGCCCATGCCGTTGGGCAGCGAGAGGTGCCCTTGTTGCATCATGTCGCTGATCTCCACGCTGGTCTCGGCTGAGCCCGTTGCGGTGACAACCCGGACCGTGTCACCGGTCTCGATACCCAGACTGTGTGCGTCGGTCTCGCACATCCGCAGCGCTCCGTTCTTGTCGCGGCGCCGCCATTCAGGGT
Source organism: Saccharopolyspora mangrovi (assembly GCF_035320975.1). Taxonomy (NCBI): domain Bacteria; kingdom Bacillati; phylum Actinomycetota; class Actinomycetes; order Pseudonocardiales; family Pseudonocardiaceae; genus Saccharopolyspora; species Saccharopolyspora mangrovi. The sequence goes on from NZ_JAWLNX010000030.1 coordinate 16,431, forward strand.
TGCGGATGATCACATTGGCGGTGAACGAGCGGCGCTCGCCGGCCGAGAGCGTGAACGGGAATTCCTCGCTGGTGTACGAGGGTTCGATGCCGGTAATGCGGGCCAGTTCGTCGAGCAGGACGGGGATGGCGGCGTGGATCTTGCCGTCCGCGTGCTGGATGTAGCCCCACGCGTCGTCGTAGCGGTCGTCGGCGAACATCACCCCTTCACCGCGGCTGCGGAAAGCCTCGAACAGTTGCTCGCCCTGGGCGAATCCGCGCGCGGTGAACCCGGCACGCCTGACGGCGTCGGGTTGGGCGATCGCGCACAGGTGCGCGAGAGCCCAGATCAGGACCAAGGATCGCTCGCCGTCGGGCAGGGTGGCGCCCAGCGTCCTGTACAGCAGGTACGGGACCAGACCAGCCAGTCTGGGCTGGTTCTCGACCGCAGAAAACAACGCGAGCGCAAAGGCGTGACGACTTACACCGGCCGCCGCGGTGAGATCGTCGATCAAGCGGGTGTCGACGACGCCGAGCTTGTCGATGATCGCGGCGTAGATCTCTGGCTCCGACCGGGTTCCCGGCACCGGGTCCATCAGTGGCCTGCGCACCTGGAAGGTGTTGTGCGGGAAATGCAGTGTGAACAGCGATGCCTCGTATTTCTCGAACTGGCTGGCCGCGGGCAGCACGTAATCGGCCTGGCGCGCGGTCTCGGTGAACGCGACATCAACCACCACCGACAGCTCGAGCGAGCGCATCGCCTCGGTGAACCGAGCCGACTCGGCCAGCGAATGGGCCGGGTTCGACGCGTCGATCCACATCGCCCGCAGCCGGTCTGGATGATCGGTGAGGATCTCGTCCGCGATCGCGTTGCACGGGATCATCCCGCCGATGATGTTGGCGCCCGACACCGGTGTCGTGCCTTCCACATTGGATCTGCCGAGGGCGTCGGCCATGCGCCGGGCAGCGGGAACGGAAACTGGCTCGAAGAAGGCCCGCAGCGCGGCGTTCGCACCCCAGTCGGCGCCGGCGCGCGACCATTCACTGCGCCCGGCCACCGCCAGGGCCCGTCGCAGCGGCCTCGCGCCCCACCGCATCAACGCGGTGCCGACGGCCCGGCGGGCCCGAAGCGCCCGGGGCGTGCCGTCCTGGGGAGGGACGGGATACCACCGACCGGCGATGGGAAACACCCACGAGTGGATATGGACGCCACCGGGTTTCGCGAAGTTCCCGGTGAGCAGCCACAGCATTTTGTTCAGGTAGGACACGAGGGTGCTGTTCGGGGACTGCTGCACCCCGAGGTCCTCATAGGTCGCCGCGCTCTTGGCCGCGGCGATACGCCGGGCGGCGGCGCGGATGAGATCTTCCGGCACACCACACCGGCGGGCATGATCGGCGATATCGATTCGGCTAAGTGCGGCGAGCACCTCGTCGCTGCCGACCGTGTGCCGGTCCAGCCATTCCCGCGCTGTGAGTTCTTCCTGCACCAGGGTCGCCGCGATGGCGGACACGCACCAGGCATCCGTGCCGGGCTTGAGCTGTAGATGCAGATCCGCCATCTGCGCCGTCTCAGATTTCCGCGGGTCGATTACGATCATCGCCCGGTGCGGGTCCCGGGCGATTTCCCGCAGCACCGGTCGAGCACGGGCCACTCCGTGAGACTGCCAGGGGTTCTTCCCGATGAAGATGGCGACTTCGGTCTGCTCGAAGTCCCCGGTGGTGTGATTGCCGTACAGCTGCTGATCAACCCACGCTTCGCCGGTCTTCTCCTGCGCCAGCGCGTTCGACATGTACTTCGCGCCAACGGCGTGCAGCAGTGCTCGCCCGTACGCCCCGCCGAGATGGTTGCCCTGCCCGCCGCCGCCGTAGTAGAAGATCTTGTCTCCGCCGTGCTCGTCACGGACCTTCGCCAGCTTCGTGGCGATCTCGCGAATCGCGGTGTCCCACTCGATTTCCTCGTAGGTGCCGTCCGGGCGGCGGCGCAGCGGGGTATCGATCCTATGTGGACCGTTCTGGTACTTGTCCAGCCGCAGAGGCTTCTCACACGTGTAGCCCGCCGAGCCCGGATGCTCCTTGTCGCCGCGGATCTTGACCAGCTGCCGCCCCTCGACCTTCACCTCCACCCCGCAGTTGCACTCACACAAAATGCAGGCCGTCTTGCCCCATTGCGCTTCGTCGGCTGGTCCGGTCGCGCGGGTATCAGTGGTCATAACGCCTTCCATCCATTGGTGGCTGCGGCCGGAGTCAGGACGCCGCGCCGCGTTCCGTTTCCGAAGCCTTCTTGAGATCGGCGAAACGGATGGTCTGACCGCCAGCGGCCCAGTTGCCTTCGGGCACTTCGCGGATCAGCGTCCACACGTGCAATGCCTGCGACCCCTGAGGGTCAAGCCCGGCCGCCTGCGCCACGGCAGCGTGAACATCAGCCACCAGCCCGTCCTTGCGGCGCTGCGACAACGCGCCCTCCGGCACCGTCACCTCCACCCGGAACCGCGGCGCACCCCCGGGGCGCCCACCCACGGCAAGACTTCCTCGAGCGACCTCGTGCAGATACACCCAGGTGATCTCGCGGAAGAACTCCGTGTCCGGAGCGCCTTCCCAGCGCAGCAGGGTCGTCGCGAGCTCCTCCTGCAACCGGGCGGTAGCAGCGGATTCGACGACCCCGGACGGGAACGTCACATCGATCATCGGCATGGTGCCTCCCGCATCCACAGTTATCTACTGGCGAGTAACTATGGAGTATGGCATAGTATCTAGTCAAGTGTGTGGCCCAGGAAGGGATGTGGCGATGGACGACTGGACAGACCTGCGGGCGGGCCCGCCACGCGAGGTCTCGCCAGCCGTCGATCTCGGACCACCCTCGGTGCGACGCGCATCGGCGCTGCCCCACGGTCACCTCACCGTGGCCTGGTCGACAAACGCTGGATCGTCGACGGCGGACCGGCAACCGTGGGCGTGATCGCCTCCGTCACCCGCCCCTTCTGCCAATCCTGCGACCGGACCCGACTCACCGCCGACGGACAACTGCGCAGTTGCCTGTTCGCCCAGACCGAGACAGACCTCCGAAGTCCTCTGCGGGCAGGCGCCACCTATGCCGATCTCGCACAGGTGTGGCGCGACGCCATGTGGGCCAAGCCCGCTGGCCACGGCATCGACGAGGCCGGGATTCATCCAGCCAGCCCGATCTATGAGCGCCATCGGAGGCTGAGCCCTCGTGGTCAGGGTGCGGTACGCCGATCGCTTCCGCTGCTGCCACCTCAGCAACTATGTGCTCTGGCATAGTATTGGCGCGCACGGGCGCCAACGGACGACATCGAGGTGAGCATGGGGCGCACGCCAGGACACAGCCGCCAGCGAATGCTCGACAGCGCAGCCGAATTGCTCCGGGAACGCGGCGCGTCCGGTGTGAGCATCGATGCCGTGCTCGCCCGCAGCGGTGCTCCCCGCGGTTCCGTGTACCACCATTTCCCCGGCGGCCGTAACGAACTCATCATCACCGCGGTCCGCCAAGCGGGTTCCTATATCTCCGCGTTGATCGACCTGGCGGTCGCCGGGGGCGACCCGCACGCCGCGCTGAAACAGTTCGTGGAGTTCTGGAAACAGTCGCTGGCCGACGGCGACTACAAGGCCGGCTGCCCGGTGGTAGCCCTGGCCGTCGGCACCCGGGACGACATACCTGAAGCCACAGAGGTGGCCAGCGAGATCTTCACGTGCTGGCAGGACAAGATGTGCGACCTGCTCATGGCCAACGGCATCGATCCCGACCGTGCCCACCGCCTGACCACCCTGGCCCTCGCTGCCATCGAGGGCGCCATCCTGCTCAGCCGCACACAACGCAGCGCCGAGCCCCTCGACGAGGTCGTCGCCGAGCTCGCCCCACTGTTCCGGTCACAATCAGCCGGGACCTTCAGCTGACGTTTCGCCATCCAGTAACCAACCCCGGAAAACCCGAGGCACATCACTCCCGAAGCGACACCATCCTCCGCCATCGCCCGGTAATCCTGTGCCGACCGATCCGCACGCCGTGGCTCCTGTCGGCCGTGCTTCCAGCTTGCTAATTCGGACTCATCGAAAGCGGCGCGCTCGGCACCACCGTCAATTGGGCCGAAGACCTTGCTGGCGCAGACTAGTTCTACCGCAGAGCCAAACCCAGGGACTCGACTTCGGTATGCACTCACACCCAAGCCGGTATGTGCTCACCCTTCGCAGAACACCGGCGGCGATGCGGTTGAGCGCTGTCATCTGCCATTCTATGCCGTTCGATGCAGTTGCGGGCAGTTGAAAGAGCCCTACCGTGTCAAGGCAGACAGCCACATAATCCTGACCTGCGAAAATCGAGAATCAGCAGGTCGCGGCGATACCGTTGCCACTAACCATATCCGGTTGAATGCGGTTAAACGCACTTCCAGCCTCCCAAAATCCTCCCAAATTGTCGCTCCCGCTACCGAGGACAATGAGCAGAAACTCACCCAGCGGGCCAGCGTCGCTTTCCGCCGCTGCCGTTCACGAGATGCGGGATTGGACTTTGCGGGGGGCTCGGACCACCTCCTCATTCGTGGAGAAGACTCGATAACCTGCCACTGCCGGTAGCCCATGACCGGACCGTCTCCACGTGCGAAAGCTCACTTCGTGACTGACGTTTCAGAATGGTCGCTGCACGTTTCCGTGATCTTGGGGCTAGTCATGGGCGTCGGCGGCATGTTCAGCTCTGTCCTGCTCACCAGCTGAATTGGTGACGCCCTCGCAGAAAGTCTGCGCACGCCGACGATGCCGCTGATCGTGACGGCATTGGTCGTCGCAGCGGTCATGCGGGTCTCGCTGGACAGCGCCACGGTCGCCATCACGACCGCCTCAGTCTGCTCGGCGCTGCGGGCGCCAGCGCGGGCTACAACCCACTCCGGACAGTCGCGCTCGTACTGGTCATGGCCGACGGATGTGGAGTGCTGCCGCATGTCAACGACTTCAGCTTCTGGCTCATCGGGCGACTACTGGGGATGAGCGTCACGGAGCCGTTTAAAACCTGGTCGATGATCAAAACTTTGATCGGCATCGTCGCCACCGCCCCGCGAGGCGAGCGCTGCCGACGAGGGCTTCTTCTCGCCGGCAGCCACACACTGGCCCCTTGTATACAAGCGCGATGGCATTTCATGGTTGAGCAAAAACACACTCAAAGTGATCACCGCAACATCACCCGATTGCCCTGCCGGAGACGCCAGGGACACAGCCCCGACCAGTTCTGGTCGCCACGACACTGAGCCATTCGAGGTATAGTCCGTGTCCTGTTACTCCGTTTGCCAACGAGGAGTGAGCAACACCAGTGCCCGAGGACTCAACCCCGGATGACAGTGCGGAGCCGGGACATCGTTCCGGTCTCTCACACCACGCGATCTTCCTCCACCGGGGTGACCGATGATGGACATCCTGCTGGCCATCGTCGGCCTGCTGTTCGTCGGAGTGCTCACACTGGGCACCGGGCTCGCGGTCGCCGCGGAGTTCTCCCTGACCTCGCTGGAACGCAGCAGCGTCGACGCGCACGTCCGCCAGGTCGGTGACCGCCGCGCACGATCCGTGCAGAAAGCTCACCGCACGCTGTCGTTCCAGCTCTCCGGCGCCCAAGTCGCCATCACCCTGACCACGCTCGTGACCGGCTACGTCGCCGAACCGCTGATCGGCGAACTGATCCGCCCCGCGCTCACCGGCCTGGGACTGGCCGAGCCTGCGGCCGGGATCGTGTCGCTGACACTGGCGATCCTGCTGGCCACGACGCTGTCGATGGTCTTCGGGGAGATGGTGCCCAAGAACCTCGCCATCGCCCGCCCATTGCCCACCGCACGCGCCGTGTCCGGCTATCACGCCGGATTCTCGCAAGCGTTCCGCTGGTTGATCGACGCGATGAACAACAGCGCGAACTGGGTCGTGCGCCGCTTCGGCATCGAACCCCAGGAAGAGCTGCGCTCCGCGCGCTCTGCCGACGAGCTCGGCTCGATCGTGCGCTCCAGCGCCGAGCACGGCACCCTCGACACCGCGACCGCTCAGCTGCTCGACCGGTCGCTGCGCTTCGGTGAACGCACCGCCGACGAGCTGATGACCCCACGAAGGCAGGTGGAGTCGCTGTCGACCGAGGCGATCGTCGCCGACTTGATCGACATCGCTCGGCGCTCCGGGTTCTCCCGGTTTCCCGTGCACGGTGGCGATCTCGACGACACCCGTGGCGTCGTGCACGTCAAGCAGGCCTTCGGCATGCCGCCGGAAGAACGCGAACGCACGAGCGTCGAATCCCTCGCCCAGTCAGTCCCGACCGTGCCGGACTCTCTGGACGGCGACGCGCTCCTGGAACGGCTGCGCGGGTCCGGGCTGCAACTCGCTCTGGTCGTCGACGAATACGGCGGCACCGCCGGAATCGTGACGCTGGAAGACCTCGTCGAGGAAATCATCGGCGACATCCGCGACGAGCACGACCTGGGTGAAACCGCTTCGGTGCGCCTCGTTTCCGACGCCACGTGGACGATCTCGGGTCTACTGCGGAAGGATGAGCTGGCCGAGACCACCGGTCTCGTACTTCCCGAGGGCGACTACGAGACCGCCGCCGGCTACGTGCTGGCAGAACTCGGTCACATCCCCGAACCCAGCGAACAGGTGACCTCGGACGAGTGGGTCCTGACGGTGACGCGCATGGACCGTCACCGCATCGCCGAACTCCGCCTGACCAGGCGAACCACCCTCTCCGAGGACGAAGGCGAGGAGACCCGATGAGCGACGGCGTCGCGATGCTGCTCGGTCTGGCCCTGCTCGTGCTCAACGCCTTCTTCGTCGGCGCGGAGTTCTCGCTGCTCTCCTCGCGCCGGGACCGGCTCGAAGCGCTTCTGGCCCAGGGCAAAACCCGCGCCCGAGTGGTGATCCGGGCAAGCCAGGAGGGCTCGCTGATGCTCGCCAGCGCCCAGCTCGGCATCACCCTGTGCTCCCTGGGACTCGGTCGCCTCGGCGAACCCGCTGTCGCGCACCAGCTGGAAATCCCCTTCAGCGCCCTGGGCATCCCCGAGCCCGTCCTGCACGCGGTGGCCTTCACCATCGCACTGGCGATCGTGGTCGTGCTGCACGTCCTCGTCGGCGAGATGGTGCCCAAGAACCTGGCCATCGCCGAACCGGAACGACTCGCGCTGTGGCTCGTGCCGGCCCTGGTTGGATTCGTCAAACTCGCACGGCCCTTGATCGCACTGTTCAACATGATGGCCAACGCCGTCCTGCGGCTGCTGCGCGTGGAACCCAAGGACGAGCTCGACACCGCCTACACCTCCGCGGAACTGGCCGAACTGCTGGTGGAGTCCCGGCGCGAAGGACTGCTAGACCAGTCCGAACACCGCCGACTCGCCCAAACGCTGGCCTCCGCCGAGGAGACCGTCGCCGACGTCCTCGTCCCGCTAGCAGACCTGACCACGCTGCCTGGTAGTCCCACGCTGGGCGACGTGGAGCACGCGGTGGCCGACACGGGATTCTCCCGTTTCCCGGTCCGCGATGACAACGGCAATCTGCTCGGGTACCTGCATCTCAAGGACGTGCTCGAACTGGCCGGACACGACCCGTCCACGCCCATCGCCTCCGCCCGCGTACGACGTCTCCCAACCGTCAGCGTGGACGACCAGCTGGACCGGGCGCTGACGATCCTGCGACGCGCTGGGGGCCACCTCGCCACCGCCGTCGACGCGAACGGGAACCCGGTCGGTGTGGTGGCGCTCGAAGACCTCGTCGAGGAATACGTCGGCACAGTCCGCGACACCACGCACGTCGGCTGAAGACGTTGCTCCACCCCTCGCGTCGAACGCCGACTCCGGGATGTCCGGCGCCCCATCGCGAGGAATGGAGTCCTTCGCGACCTTCGTCCGGGCGGAGTTCACGGTTTCGACGACTCCACCCGGACGGCGGTTCGGTCACTCGGGTGGTAGCGAACGCGGGTCGGCGAACCAGCGCTCTTTGAAATCGTTGAGCGCAGGCAGATCGACCGGCGTGCAGGTCAGCGTCTAGAAAGGGGTGTTCACGGTGAGCTGAAAGATGATCGACCGGTTCAGGTCAGTTCCGGGAACGGGTGACTCACCGAGCCGTAGAAGGGTGCTGGATATCGTCGGTGGGCAATCAGACGATGTGACCTGAACACGTCAAACCCTCGGGCGTACCGAGATGGATGATCTTGGAATGAGTGAGGACCTTCGGGTTTGGTGTGGATCACCCGGACCACCTTCACGTGGTGGGGAGTACACGGTCGGCAGGCCACCGACCCCGACACGGGCCGGACCACCTCCATGTGTGTGGAGAGCACTGCGGATCAGTCCCCGGACCAGGCGGCGCGGGCGGACTGCCTCCGGTGCGCCGGGCCACAACACGGCGAAGGCGACCGCGCTGCAATCGACGATCTACTCCACGATTCGACGGCACCGGGCGCCGAGGCCGCACAAGTCTACGCCGCCGCGACCGGTACCACTTCTCGAGGCCTTAACGCCCTGGCTTGCTGTTTTCCATGAGTTCCTTGAAGGATTCGAGAGCCCGCTCGACCTTCTGCTGAGGGTCCGCGAAGAGCGTGGCCACCGCATCCGCCACCCCGCCCCCTGGCGCGTCGTACCGCAAGCTCACTTCTACTCCTGTACTCTCTCCGTGGTCGTCGAAACGAACAGCCCCCGCAGTGGAAACGGTGTTGGACTTCTCAGTCTGCTGCTCGATTGATTTCCACGCGATTTTGCGGCTTGGCTCGTCCTCGACGATCCGCGCATCCCACTCGACGTCCTTGCCTGCGGGGCCGGAGACCACCCAATGCGTCGTATCGGCTTCAGCGCTTCGCGGTTCCACCCGTTGCACGTCGGGAAAGATTTCCGGAACGTGGGTAAGCGGGCGCCACCACTGATAGCACTTCTCGGCGGGCGCTCGCACTTCCAGGTAGTGAGCCACTGACCCCATTTTACTCTCCTCGTTCAGCTCGTTGGTTCAGGTGCGTTCGGCACCCGTCTGCAGCTGGGAACGTTGGCCGCGATCTAGCTGACGGAGCCGTATCGGACAGGTTCGTCGGCCTCGGCCAGCTCGAGCTCTGCGGTGGCCTGCACGAGTTCCAGTAGCTTGCGGTCGAGTCCGGGGGCGCGTCCGGAACAATCTCGTTGATCATCTTCTGCACGTGGTACTACATGGTACTCCAAATGACTTCGGTGGCGATCTCGGCTCTGACATTAGCGTGCCCACGTTTTCGTTCATGAACCGCGACTTCGGGCGGGCGGAGCATGCCCGGCAATTTGCGGAAGAGAACGAAATGGGCTCGGAGGTTGAAGGGATACCGCGTGTTCTGGTCACGTGCCGCAAGGTCGCGCTGCGACCGTCATGCCACTGTTGACACTTCCTCAACATCTGCACAATATTGCGGCTACCTCGTCGAAATGGCTGAGAGATCGAGGCGCACGCCGACCCGCCCTATCGACCACCCTTCATGTCCTGGTTCTCATCTACGCGAAGCGCCACACCCAAGGCGAAGAAGCTAGGCGCCCATTCCCCAACGAAGATCCCCCAACGGTCCGCTCGGGCGGTCGATTCCGACGCGTTGAGCGATGCGGCCCAACTGATCACGCTCAGAGCAATAGAGAGCGTCCCCGCGGCGAACATGTGGTCGGACGTGATGCCCTTCTTTCGCAGAATGGTCAACACCGTGGCCTCCAATGAGATCAAGGGATTTGCTTCTCCTCTTGCATTTCCCGGCACAACCAACCCTAAACTCGACCGCCGTCGCCAGTCGACCAGAGCTGCAGGAACGATCAGAACCAGGTTTCTCGCGTGGGTGACGCGAAATGATGTCTTCGGCACGTCGATGCTCGCAGCAGCTTGCCGGTGGTTGAGCGTGGCCACGCTTCCTGGAAGGCGCTGTGTGCAGGACTCAGCCGGGGGCCGACGTCGAACTGGGAAACGTGATTTAGACGCTGCCGTGTTCCGCCTGGGCGCGCACCAGCGCCACAAGCACGCCAGTCGCAGCACGAAAGAAGTTCTCTCCGTTGATATTCGGCGTCTGAGCGTTCAGGGCAGCGTACTCAATTCGTGACCGCGAGCAACACGACAACGTCGAGCACCGCGATCACCACAGTGAACCGAAACGCCGTCGGGCTGTGCGGGGAACGTACCGCGATCATGGCCGTCACGACGGCTAACACAATTCCGGCCGACGAAGCCGTGACAGTGAACGCGGTCGGCGGGACTTGCGGTGCGGTGCCGAGGACGACCGATGCGGCAGCCAGTGCTGCGACCATGACGATCACGCCGGCCTGGGGGCCAAGCCGCTGTGGGAGGCCGCGCACCCCGGTCTTCGCGTCCGCACGCAGGTCGGGAAGAGCGTTCGCGACATGTGCTCCGAAACCGAGCAGTGCGCTGACGACCGGAACCCACCACGGCGGCCAGGGCTGTCCAGGCAGTGCCGCATATGGTGCGACGGGCAGCGCGCCAAAGGCAAGCAAGTAGGTCGCACCGGACCAGATCGTCGCCTTCAGCCCGAGGTTGTACGCCCACGCCGCGGCGAGTCCTATCAGCAAAGCCGCAGCGGGTCGAGGTCCGAGTAGCGACGAGAGCACGATCGCGGCAACGAGCGCCGCCGATGCGGTGAGACGGACGCCCGCCACCGGAACGATTCCTGCCGCGACTGGCTTGTCCTCTCGTCCGACTGAGCGATCTCGCGCGGCGTCGATCCAATCATTGGACCACCCGACCGACAACTGACCAGTCAGCACTGCCGCGCCGAGCAACACCACCAGCCCGAGACGGAGTCCCAAACCAGCGGCGAGAACCATGACCAAGGATGTCACCGCAAGCCCCGGCACCGGATGAGAGGCGCGGATGAAACCTCGTGCCAACTCCTGCCAGCATCGCTTGTTCGGTGCAGAACGTCCAGCACCATTGTGTCCCGCTGCGGAACAGGTCATCTGGCGAGTGTAGGCGGAAGTCGTACCGTGGAAACGGTGACAACCATTTCGGCCGTGCACGGAACGCTCCCGCCACATCGGTATCCACAAGCGCAGCTGACCGAGCTGTTCAGCCGGTTGTGCCTACCAGACCGGACTGCGCGGGCTGTGGCGAACCGAATTCACACCAGCGCACGTGTCGCTACCCGACACTTGGCCCTGCCCATCGAGCAGTACGACGAGCTGGATGGCTTTACCGCGGCGAACGACGCGTACCTCTCCGCAGCAGTGGATCTCGGATGCGATGCCGCACTCGGCGCTCTCGAAGCCGCTGGGTTCAGCGCCGCGGAGGTGGACCTCGTGTTGTCGACGACGGTTACCGGGATCGCGGTCCCCTCCCTCGACGCGCGGATCGCGGCACGCATCGGGATGCGTCCGGACGTGAAAAGAGTGCCGGTAGTGGGACTTGGCTGTCTAGCAGGCGCAGCGGGGATCGCGCGGTTGCACGACTTCCTGCGTGGCTGGCCGGGTTCGGTGGCGATGCTGGTGTCGGTCGAGCTGTGCTCGCTCACCGTCCAACGCCAGGATCGCAGCCCCGCCAACATCGTCGCGGCAGGACTGTTCGGCGACGGTGCTGCGGCACTCATCGCCGTGGGAGACGAACATGAGGCCGAGTCGACGGGACCACGTGTAGTGGACTCCGCGAGTCACCTCTACGAGAACACCCAGCGTGCCATGGGGTGGGACGTCGGTGACTCGGGCCTGAAGGTGGTGCTGGGAGCGGAAGTGCCTGATCTCGTGCGCAAGCACCTGGCACAGGACGTCGAACAGCTGCTGGCCCCGCACGGGATCGGGGTCGAGGACATCGCTCGCTGGATTTGCCACCCCGGCGGGCCGAAGGTCATCGAAGCTGTTCAGTCGGTGTTGGGCCTCGACGAGGACGACCTGGCGATGACGTGGCGCTCGCTGCACCGGATCGGCAATGTGTCGTCATCCTCGGTGCTGCACGTCCTCGCTGACACGCTCACTTCCAGACCCGCGTCCCCGGGTGATTGGGGTGTGATGATGGCGATGGGCCCGGGATTCTGTTCAGAACTGGTGCTCCTGCGGTGGTAACCCAAGCCTTGTACACGGTCCTGGTGGGCCTGGTCGCATCAGAGCGCATGGCCGAGTTGGCGGTCGCGAAACGCAACTTGGCGTGGAGTTTGTCCCAAGGCGGGCGAGAGTCCGGATCCTCGCACTACCCCTTCATGGTCGCGCTGCACACCGGACTGCTGGTCGGCTGCGTGATCGAGGTATGGCTGACTGCCCGAGTCTTTTCGGGCTTGCTGGGCTGGCCGATGCTCGCTTTGGTCGTCGCGTCACAGGCACTGCGGTGGTGGTGCATCCGTGTCCTCGGGTACCGGTGGAACACCCGCATCGTGATAGTCCCAGGTCTCCCCCTGGTCACCAACGGCCCCTACCGCTTTCTCCCTCACCCGAACTACGTCGCGGTGACCGTCGAAGGATTCGCGCTGCCGCTCGTCCATGGCGCGTGGCTAACAGCGGTCATCTTCACCGCGTTGAACGCGTCGCTGCTCTCGGTGCGGATGCGTGCGGAGGGCGAAGCGTTGAGGTCGGCACGTGCTTAAGCATTTTCACGACGTCGTGGTCGCTGGTGGAGGCCCCGCCGGCCTCGCGGTCGCGCTGGGATGTGCACAAGCTGGCTTGGACGTCGTCGTGTGCGAAAAGCGCCCCGGAGTGATCGACAAAGCCTGTGGAGAAGGCTTGATGCCTGGCGCCGTCCGCGCACTCGGGGCGCTTGGGGTCGACCCACCCGGCCACCCCATCGAGGGCATCACCTATCGGCAGGGCTCGACGGTCGCCCGGGCTGCGTTCCGCACCGGATCCGGCAGAGGGGTACGGCGCACAACACTGCACAGCGCCCTGCGCTGCGCGGTAGAACGGCACGGCGTACCGATGCTGACGTCCCCGATCCGCACCTTTTCCCAGCACAGCGATCACATCCGCGCGGAGGGGCTGCGAGCGCGATACCTCGTCGCGGCCGATGGGCTGCATTCCACGGTCCGCGAACTCGCCGGACTGACGAAGGTCAACACGGCATGCTCGACGCGGGTTCCGCGTTGGGGTTTGCGCCGCCACTACGCCCTCGCTCCGTTCACCGACACGGTCGAGGTGACGTGGGCGTCGCAGTCCGAGGCGTACGTGACGCCGGTCGGACCGAACACCATCGGGGTCGCGATCCTCTCCTCCGTCCGTGGCGGGTTCACCCAGCAACTCTCCGCCTTCCCAGACCTGTCTGCACGAATCGCGGATGCGGAACCGATCAGCTCCGTCCGTGGTGCTGGCCCGTTCCGCCAGCACGCATCGAGCCGCGTCGCGGGCCGCGTCCTGCTCGTTGGAGACGCAGCCGGCTATGTGGACGCCCTCACCGGTGAAGGACTAGCGGTGTCTCTGGTCACCGCGGCAGAGCTCGTGCGCTGCATCAGGCTGGATCGACCCGCCGACTACGAGCGCGCCTGGGAGAGGACGTCACGGCGGTCACGATGGCTGACCGAGGCCCTGCTGTGGTCCCGGCGGCAACCGTCACTCGCCCGGCGGATCGTGCCGGCCGCCGCCAAGAATCCGCGGCTCTTCGCCTTCGCTGTCGACCAGCTCGCACGATGACGTCGCGCCCAAGAGTAAGGCCCAGCAATCGCCGTAGGCACCGCCGTGCGCCGCGACGCCCTGCGCGGGAACAGATCAGTTAACGACCACACGGCCTCAGTCGCTGGTGCCCCTTCCAGAGGTCGAGCGGCGGCGGGTGCCTGCCTGCCAAATCAGCGCGCCTACTGCGATCATCCCGAGGCCCAGGAAGAGGTGCAGCCAATTGTCTGCAGTATTCAACGGGACGAAGTTGGCCGCACTGTCCATGTCGACGATGAGGCCGTAGATCCACAACACCAGGTATACAGCGCCTCCCCCGACGAGAAACGAGATCGCGCCGCCGGCAGTGCGGGCCAACGCAAGGCCGACGATGCCGAACAGGAGGTGCACGATGTTGTGCAAGATCGATACTTGGAAAATACCAAGCAACATCGCGGTGGAGTGGTGGCCGGCGAATGTCATCCCCTCGTATTCGGTTGTGACCCCGGGGATGAAACCAAGAATGCCGACGAGCAAGAAGACCCCCGCGACGACTGTTGCGGCAATCCGTGCGGGTGACTTGGTCATTGAACCGCCTGTGGTTGTCCCGCTCATGATTTTTCCCTCCTCGCGCATTGGCAGGTTCTCGGCTACCCGCTACAAGTCGCAGCGACACGTCGCGCCCGGTGGCATGACCCGATACCGCACACGGGGGACCGCGACGGACGACGCCAATGGTCTGCACGACCAGCGTGCACGCGGTAGGATGCGGAAGTCACCTTAGGGCCCGTGACGCTGGGAGTTGTGCTGCTCGTGGGACTCACTGAGGTGCGAGCCGGCGCGCATTGGCGGCGGCTCCGATTCGGCCTCGCAGCTGACGATAGCAAATTTGCCTGATCGACTTGGCAGAGGCAGGAGCCATGGCTCAACATCCCCTCGAAGAAATGTACGCCGCCCGGGACGCGCTCGACCGGGCCGCGAGAAAATGCGCAGGGACTGACCTCGCCCAACTGGATTGGCCCCCGTTCGGCGCGGCGTTGCTCGGCGTGCTGGGTTCGTTGCACCACCTGGCCGACGAGTTGACCAACAAGCTCGACCAGGTGGACCGAGACAGCCTGTACCAGGAAGCGCTGCGCGACCGCCCCCAGGAGGCTCTTGATCGCGCGATCGGAGACCTCGAATGCATGACCGCGGTTCTCGCGTCAGCTATGCGTCACGCTGGCGAGTATTGGGAAGAGGCACAGCACATCCACGAAGACACCATCTCCCGCGAACGGGAGTGATACCGGTTTTCAGAACGTGCGCCACCTCGGTGAACGCCTCGCACCGCACGGCCGATCGCGATCAACTAACCACACTTCGGCAAGTCCTGTGATCGCGTACGCCAGCGACGCCGTGCCCCACGAGGCGAACGCTTTCGCCGCCGGCGAGACTACCGCGTCCACTTCGGACGCGCTGGCCAGTGCCACCTGGCCCGTCTGCGTACCGGTGGCTGGGCTCGTCACCGGACCGAGCCGACCCGAGGTTCCCTCGACGGCCCCTGCTATCGACCACAACACGCAGGTAGCTGCTCTTTTGGTTGGGGCGTGGGGTCTTTGGGCGATGAGGGCTGCGGAGATGGGGCGGCCGGAGGCGGTGGTGGCCAAAGTGCTGGCTGCGCGGAATTAGTCGCGAGGATCTTCCAGCACTTCATCTCTGCCAGTGCGTGTTCCACGCGAGCACGGATCCTGCGGTTGGTGGCGTTGAGCTCTTCCTGCCAGTCCGGCAGCGGTTGGCCGTCGGATCGCTTGCAGTAAGTCATGATCACGGCGGTGTTGCACTTGTAGCCGCAATCGGTCATCACCGCCCACCCGGCGAGTTTGCCGTCGACCCGGACTCGCGATACACCGCAGTCGTTGCGATTGCCCGGCTGCGGGTCACGGTGGAGACCCGCGGCCGGCAGAGGCAAGTCTCGAAGCCGCGGGCCGTCCGCTCCGCATCGGAGATCTCGCCGCGCTCACGTCCGCGACGCCCCGGATGCTGCGGTACTACGAGAACCAGGGGCTCATCGCGGCGGAGCGCTCCTCGACCGGTCAACGCCTGTTCGACCCCTCGGTCATCGATCAGGTCCGTTCCATCCGTCGCTTGCTCGGGGCGGGCCTGCCCGTCGAAGCCATCCGCGAACTCCTCGACTGCATCCACGACACCGACCGGCTCGAACCGTGCGCAGTGCCGCTGCTCGTCGACCACCTCCACGCCTACGACGGCCGCATCGCCGAGCTGACCAGCACGCGAGACGCACTCCAGGGCCTGATCGACGCGTCGAGCAAGTGAGCCCGGTTCCACGCTGTGGACGGGGCCGCCGTGCTGCGGGCGGCTCCGTATCGTCGATGGCATCGACCCTCGGGAGGCATCGTCGCTCGCCCTGTCGGCGGCGACGGTGTCGCGGCCGGATGCGACTTGATGGAGGAGCCGTGAGTACGTTCATCGAGCAGTGGCAGGACTGGCACGCCAATCGCGAGCGCGGCCTCGCCGACCCCTACGGCTGGCTGGCCCTGGTTTCCCTGGACTGGCTGACCGCCGTTCCCACCACGTACTCGGCGGCGCCGGGCGTGTGGTGGCAGGACGCCGAGGCCGCGTACGTCGATCCGCAGGGCGAGGAGCTGTCCTACGAGGGCGAGCCGCTCACCGGGGTCCAGCGCTTCGAGCTGGTCAACAGCGGGCCAGGCACCCGGGTGTCGGCCGGTGACGTGGAGGTCGAGGTGGCGCGCCGCTCCGGCTACCTGATCCGGGTGCATTCGCCGAAATCCCCAGCGCTGCGCGACTTCCGAGGTGTGCCGACCTACCAGCCAGACCCGGACTGGGTGGTCACTGGCACTTACGAAGCGTTCGCCGAGCCGCGACCGACGACGGTCGGCGCCGTCACGCCGGGCTTGAACCACGTGTACCAGGCTCCCGGCCTCGTGCGCTTCGAGCACGACGGCACCGAGTACGCGCTCACCGCGTTCAACGGAAAGTCCGGCAGTGGCCTGAACATCCTGTTCACCGACGCCACCAGCGGCGTGACGACCTACCCGGCGAACCGCTCGGTGGCCACCGCCGAACCGGCCGCCGACGGCACCGTCGAGCTCGACTTCAACCGCGCGATCAACCTCCCGTGCGCCTTCACCGATTTCGCCACGTGCCCGCTGCCACCAGAGGGAAACCACCTGCCGTTCGAGGTGACGGCGGGCGAGCTGCTCCCCTACGAGCGATCCGAGCACTGAACTCGTCCGGAACGAATGGGGCGACGAACACGACCTGGCGGCGCGGTGCCGACCGCTCTAGCAGGAGTTGAACGTGGATTCTCCTTGGGGCGGAGGTGGGGCGGGGACTTTCCTGAGTGCCGTTCGGCGTGCTCGGGCTGCTGACCAGGGGCGCATCGGTACGACGCCGGTGGCGCGTCCGGAGTCGTCGAGCAGTCGGCCCATGCGCTTGACCGTCCGCAGGTTCACGAGGGTGTCGTGCACCGCGAAGCTCGGGAAGTTCCGGGCCACCAACTGCTCGAACTGCGGGACCGCGCTGATCGACGGCAGCCACATCGTCGCGAGGAGGTTGTGCTCGCCGGTGACCGTCGCGCACATCCGGACCGGTGCCAGTCCGGAGAGCCCGGCCGCCACGCGGTCGACGTCCACCGCGGCGACGCGTCCGCGCAGGGTGGCCGTGACCGGCAGGCCGACCAGCTGCGCTGCCACCTCGCAGCGCAGGGACAGCACGCGGGATCGCAGCATCGCGGTGATCCGGCGTCGCGCCGTCGCTTGGCTGGTACCGGCTTCCTGGGCGAGTTCGGCGTAGGTGGCCCGGCCGTTCGCGGACAGCAGCCGAGCCAGCCTCCGGTCGAGTGCGCTGAAGGTGATCGAGGTGCCCGGTTGCTGGCGTTCGACGCCCGGGTCGAGCGCCGCGTGCGCCGAGGCGCCCAGCGCGTGCAGCCGCCAGTTCGCCGCTTCGCTGTAGAAGTGGGTGGCCAGCGCGGTCGTCGTCCTGGTCAACCCGGGAATTTGTTCGAGGCGCCGACTGAGGTAGGCGTTGAGCGATTCGAGGTTCTCGGCCGCGATGGTGAGCAGCAGGTCCTGGGATCCGGTGGTGATCTCCACGGACAAGCAGCAGGGGTCGTCGGCGAGAGTCGCCGCGACGTGGTCCTTGGTGCCTGGTCGGCACCGGAGGGTCACGAGCGCGACGCAGTCCCCGCCGGAGTGGGGGTTGAAGTACGCGGTGGTCCAGGCGTCGCCGCGGCTGGCGAGCCGCTCCCAGCGCCGGGCCACGGCATCGGCCGAGCGGACTCCGAGCGAGGCGGCCACCGCCGACCACGGTGCCCGCGGCCAAATCTGAAGCGCATTCACGAGCGCGAGGTCCGATTCGCTGAGCATGACCGATTTCTGCGCCACGGTCCGGAATGATGACGGATTCACCAACTTCCGACAATGCTTTCGGTCCGTGCCTCAACATGCCTCCAACTGCGAGGAAGGAGGCGCTGGTGACCTCTGCTGCACCGCTGCCCACAGGTACGGAACTGCTCGCCCGCCTGGACCGGCTCCCCGTCGGCAAGCCGCATCGCCGGCTGATGCTGCAGGGTGGGCTCGGCTACCTCTTCGAGTCCTACGACGCCGTGCTGCTCGGCTACGCCGCCACTGCTGTGGTCGCGTTGTGGAAGGTCGAGTCCGGGATGGCCGGCTGGTTGCTGGCGTCGGTGTTCATCGGCTTCCTGATCGGCGCGTTGATCGCCGGGGTGCTCGCCGACCGGATCGGCCGCCGCCGCGTGCTGATGTACGCGCTGCTCGTGTACGTCGCGTTCACCCTCGTCGCGGCGACCGCGTCCAGCCCAGGGGAACTGTTCCTCTGGCGCGTGCTCAGCGGCATCGGGGTGGGCGCCGAAGCCACCATGATCGTGCCCTACATCGCGGAGTTCCTCCCGGCCCGCAACCGCGGGCGCAACATCGGCAACACGATGATGTTCATCGGGTTCGGCTACGTCCTGGCCGGGCTGAGCGCGGTCCTCGTGATCAGCCCGGCGCCGGAGCCGGGGTGGCGCATCGCCTGCATGATCGGCGCTGCGCCGGTGCTGCTGCTGCTCTGGTGGCGCCGGAACCTGGTGGAGTCGCCGCGGTTCCTGATCAGCCAAGGCCGGATCGCGGAAGCCACCGAGATCGTCGAGCGCTTCGAGCGGGAGATCGCGGTCAAGGGCGAACTGCCGCCCGTCCCGGAGACCTCGGAGGCGACCGAGGAGCGCAAGACGTCGCGGCGCAACGCCCTGCGCCAGTTCGCGGCCTTGTGGGGACCCGGTCTCGCAGGTCGCACCGCCGTGGTGTGCGTGCTGTGGTTCGCCATCCAGGCCACGCACTACGGCTACGGCACGTGGTTGCCCACGCTGCTGGTGCTCAAGGGGTTCACGATCACCAAGAGCTTCGCCTTCACGCTGGCCAGCGCGGTGGCCCAGGTGCCGGGCTACTACGTGGCGGCGGCCATCAGCGAACGCCTCGACCGCAAGTGGACGATCGTGGTGTTCATGGCGTGCAGCATCGGCTGCGCGGCCGGTCTGGGCACGGCGACCACCGAGGTGTCGATCTTCTGCTTCATCGTCGCGCTGTCGTTCTTCATGAACGGTGTCGCCGGGCCGATGTACGCCTACACGTCCGAGATCTACCCGACCGCCACCCGCACCACCGGCATGGGGTTGGCCAGCGCGACCGCCCGGGTCGGTGCGATCTCGGCACCGGTGGCGATCGGTTACCTGTACGCGGACCTCGGTTTCGGCGGAGTTTTCGCCGTCCTGTGCGGGCTCCTGCTGGTGGGCGCCGTCGTGCTCGCCGCGCTGGGCTTGCGCACCGCCGGGCGCAGCCTGGAGTCGCTGAACGCGACGGCAGAACCGGTCGCGCGCGTCCGTGACGATCGGCTCAGCTGAGCGGTAGCGGCGGAGAGGTCGGCGGTTCCCGGTGGGATCGCCGACCTCTTCGATCGACTGGGACTGGATCGAGCCCTAGCGGGTCAGCTCGTCGGCGAGCAGGTCCATGAGCATCCCGTCGTGCCAGTGGCCGTCCGGTCCGCGTTCGTACTGGCGCATGACACCGACCGGGCGGAAGCCGACCTTGCTGTAGCAGCGAATGGCCGCGGTGTTGTCCGCCGCCGGATCGATCACCAGGCGGTGGTAACCGTGATCGACGATCAGGTGGCGAGCGAGCGTGTGAACCGCGTCAGTGCCCAAGCCCTGTCCGTGCGCGGCTGGATCGATGTATATGTCCATGCTGGCGTGCCGGTAGTCCGGTTCGGTTTCGGCGCTCCACTGGATCGCGCCGATCAGCCGGCCGTCCTTCTCGATCACGAAGGTCGCCGCGTCCGGATCAGCGAGTTCCGCAGCCACGGCCGCGGTGAGGTCCTCACCGCCCCGCCACCGCCGATACACCTCGGGCTTCGCGCGGATCTGCGCCAACGCGTTCACATCGCCGTCGGTGGGCGGCCGCATCGTCACCAAGTCCCCGCGCAACATCGTCCCCACCACCAGGAGCGTATGGCCGAGCACCAGGTCGTTCAAGGCGATTGCTGCAACGCAGGACGCTGGTGCTGAGGGCCGTGGCCGAAGGGTGAGACCTCCGTGAGGCAGCGATACCGGCCTCGTGCGGTCGTTTTCGCCTAGTCCCAGGCGTGTTCGATGAGCGCTGCGGTTTCGCGGGCGGTTCCCCAGGAGAGGGTGATCCCTGCGCCGCCGTGGCCGTAGTTGTGGACGACCTCTCGGCCGGGGACCAGGCGTCGGTCGAGTTCGACGCGCGGGCCGTCTTCGCGGACGGGGCGCAGTCCGGCGTGGTGCTCGAGGATGCGGGCTTCGCGCAGCTCGGGGACGAGTTCGGTGGCTCGTGCCCACAGGGCCCGTGCCGTGCCGGGGTCGGGCGCGGTGTCGTTCCTCCCGCGCTCGAAGGTGCCTCCGATGATCACGTCGTGGCGGCGCGGGTGGACGTAGGTGTGGCCGCCGGGGTTGTGCTCGTCCCGGACGGACACCGCGAGGCCCGGGTTGGACGCGCGGATGACCTGGCCGCGCACCGGTTGGACGGTCTCGTCGCCGCACAGCTTTCGGGCGGCCAGCCCGGTCGCGTTCACCACGAACCTCGCGCGGTCGGCGATGTCCGCCAGCGACGCCACGTTCTCGGTGCGCACGTGGACGCCGAGTTCCGAGGCCCGTTCGTGCAGCCAGGGCAGGTACATCGGAACCTCCACCATCGGCACGGAGAACCGCCAGCTGCCGGTGAACGGGGCGTCCGCGTCCTCGGTGGCGAACCCGGGCACGGCCGTCGACCACCACGGGTCTGCGGGCAGCGGGCGCCGGTGCAGCATGCGGGTGCCGATCATCCGCACCCCGGGCACTCCGCGTTCCGCCTGGTCGGCGAAGACGTCGAAGCTCTCCTGCGCGAAGCTCAACGCGCGTTCGCTGCCGCCGATGCCGACCGGGTACCAGACCGCAGCCGCGAGCCACGACGTCGTCCTCGCGGGTGCGTCAGCCGTCATCACGCACACCCGGGCACCGCGCCGGCGCAGCTCGACGGCGCAGGTCATCCCCACGATGCCGCCACCGACCACCACGACGTCGAACTCCTCCACCGCTACCTCGCTCCCACGACGACACGAACGAGCCCAGTGCACGTCGCCTGCCAGGGCGTTGTCCAAGATCGGATTGGTATGCGCCCATAAGGAGCGCTTATGGTTGCTGGATGGAGGTTCGTCGGCTGCGCTACCTGGTCCACCTGGCCGAGCACCGCAGCTTCACGCGCGCGGCGGCGGCGCTGCACATCGCCCAGCCCGCGCTCAGCCAGCAGATCCGCTTGCTCGAACGCGAGCTCGGCGCAGAACTCGTCTCCCGGCTGCCCACCGGGGTGGAACTGACTCCGGTCGGTGAGGTCGCGGTCGCCGAAGGCCGGCAGGTGCTCGATCGCCTCGATCGCGCCGAACGGGCCATCCGCGAGGCGGTCACCGGCCAGGTCGGACGGTTGCGCATCGCCTACACGCGCTCGGCCCCTGGTGGCGTGGCGTCCGACCTCGTCGACCGATTCCGCGCGCACCACCCCGGCATCGAACTCGCGCTCACGACGGGGTGGACCGCCCGCAACATCGCCGATCTGCGGGACGGGTCGCTGGACGCCGCGTTCGTGCGCCCACCGCTGGAGATCCCGGACCTGCGCTGCGACACCCTGAGCACCGAGGAACTCCTGCTGGCCGTCCCCGCGGAGCACGAGCTGGCGTCAGTTCGCACCGTGCGCCGCGACCAGATCGCGGACCAACCCGTGATCTTGTGGCCGCGGGAGAACGCGCCGGGCATGTACGACCGGATCGTCAACCAGCTCTGGCCGGGATCAACCCCGCGTGTCGTGCGCGAGGAACCCGACGACGAACAGCTCATCCGCGCCGTCGCCGACAACGCCGGCATCGCACCCGTCCCCGCACCTCGCGCACGCTCCCTGCGCACCCGCGGGGTACGACTCAAGCACCTCGCCGCGCCACGCCCCACCGTCGAGCTCGCCCTGGCCTACCAACCGGACACGAGCCCCGCACTCGACCATTTTCTCGAACTGCGCGACGTCAACGCGAGGCAGGGTTGATCCGTCGGTTCAACGCTTCCACCAGCTCCGTCGGTGGTGGCGTTTGAGCCAGCGGGCGAAGGCTGCTGCGTCGTCTCTGGCTCGTTGGTCGGGGTGGCGGGGGTGGTCGGTGGCGTAGGTGTCGAAGAGCGGGCGGAAGTCGTCGCCGAGGTCGTCTGCCAGGTCCGGTCGGAGTTTCTCCACGACTCGGCGGCGCTTGTTGAGCAGGGCTCGTTGTTGGACTCGGAGCTGGTCGTGGTCGAAGCCGGGTGGGTCCTGGGCTTGGCCGAGGAGGGCGGCGAGCAGCTGCTCCTGCTGCGCGGCCAGGTGTTCTCGGGCGTCGGTCATCGTGCGATCGCCGTGCGGATCGCGGTCAGTTCGGCGGCGAGTTCGTCGTCGCTGGGGAACTGGTCGTCGCGCTCCAGCAGGACTCCCGGTGGGGACGTTCGCGCGTGGAGCTCGGCGAGCAGGTCGAGGACCTCGTGCAGGACGGGGTGGGCGTGGGTGTCGTGGTAGACGCCGTCCCGCCAGGTTCCGCCGCCGACGTGCACGTAGGCGATCCGGTCCAGCGGCACGGCGTCCAGGAATTCCCGGGGGTCGGTGCCGAGGTTGTGGGCGTTGGCGTAGAGGTTCGCCACGTCGAGGATCAGCCGGCAGTCCGTGCGATCCACCAAGCGGGACAGGAACTCGGCCTCGCTGAACTCGGCGCCGGGCCATTCCACCAGCGCCGCCACGTGCTCCAGCGCCAGCGGAACGGGCAGCAGCCCCTGAGCCCGTCGCACGTTCTCCACCAACACGTCGAGCGAGTCGGTGGTGCGCGGCGTGGGCAGGATGTGCCCGGCTTCCCACGATCCTGCGCGGGTGAACGCGACGTGATCGCTCACCAGCGGCGCGTCGAGGGCGGTGGCCACGCGCGCCAGGTGCCGAACGCGGTCGGTGTCGACGGGTTGGGCGCCGGCCAGCGACAGCGACACGGCGTGCGGCAGGACCGGCAGGCCGCGTTCGCGGAGCAGGCGCAGCGATTCGGGGATCCGGCGCGGGTTGACGTCTTCGGCGACGCACTCCACGAAGTCCACGTCGAGGCGTTCCACGGTGATGTCGATGTCGCGGCGCCAGCCGATCCCCACGCCCAGATGCGGTGTTCCGGCGGTCATCAGGCTCCGCCTCCACCGCATCCACCGCCGCTGCCTCCGCAGCTGGAGGACCCGCCACCGGCGCCACCACCGGTGCCCGATGCGTACGCCAGGCGCGCGACGGTCGGATCGGGATGGGCTCCCAGCCCGCGCTGCGCGACGAGCTCCACCGCCGAGGCCACCACGACCGCTCCGAGATCGGAATGAGGCCGATTCCCGCTGTACTCGCCGGTGTCGGGAAGAGGTGGTGCGGTTCGTTTCCGCATCGCATCACCGGCACGCGTGCGCAGCGGGTGGCCACAGCCCACGGCGGCGGCTGCCCAGGCGATCAGGGTCGCGGCCAGCTCGAGGACGAGGTAGCCGACCGGGTAGCCGAGCACGAGTCCGTTCACGCCCCGCACCACGGCGATGAGCGCCAGCACCGGGAATCCCCGCACCAACGCCCGCAGCAAGGCATGCGGGCGCGGCGTGACCAGCAGGCCTTCGTCGACGAGACGTCGTCGCAGCGAGTCGCAGACATCGCTGCGGCGGAACGCCTTGCGCAGCGGGCCGAGCTTGCCGGGGCGGCCGATCAGCGACCACACTTCGCGCTGCACGTCATCCTCACCGCCGATGTCGGCGCGGTGCAGCTCCTGAGCCCGGGTGACTCGCACCCGCCCGTCATCGATCAGGCCCGCCAAGGCGGTGTCGACGACCCGGTCGCCGCCGCCGTTGAGGAACGCCCGCTCGTAGAGGTCCGGGACGTGCGTGACGGTTCCAGGTGAGCGCTGCGCCTTCACCGCGCTGCCGACGACCGCGACGACGGCGCACCACACGACGACAGCCCCGCCGTAGAGCACCAGGAATTCCGGTCCGCTGAGCCCCCACGGCTGTTCCATGATCCCCCACAGCAGTTCTCAGGTGAACCGCGCGATCCCTGTGAACGCGGATCCACACCGTTGGACGCGTGAGTCCTGAGGTCGGTTCCTGTTGCGGGTCAACCCGGTTGGGATTCTCCGTCGGACGAACGTGGCGGCGCATCGGACCGCCGGGCTTCTTCCTCGTCGGTTCGCAGGCCGCGGGCTTCCGCCTTGAGCACGCGCGCGGACTGCCCCAGCGAACGCGCGACCTGCGGCAACTTGCTCGAACCGAACAGCAGCACGACCACACCGAGCACGATCAACCAGTGCCATGCGCTCAACGACCCCATGCGCGCGCATCCCCTCACCCGCAGCGACTCACGATTCGACCGCAGTCTACCGATCCCGAAACGCGCTGCGGCAATTGCGGATTCGCCGCATTCTCGCCATTTGCGGTTTTCCTTCCCAGACGTTCCCCATGCCGGAAATCTCGGATCCTCGGTTGCGAATCAGCGGCCCAGGTTGTCGAGGTAGCTTTCGATCATCGCCTGCTGGGTCTCGCGGGTGGTCTCGTCGGGGCCGAGGACGGCGAGGACTTGGGCCCCGTTGAGCATGGCGAGGAGTTGCTCGACGAGGGCGTCGTCGGCGACGGGGGTGCGGATCGTGCCCTCCTCGCGGCCCTCCGCCAGGATCCGGCGGAGCTGCTGTCGCCACTGGGCCATCGCCTCGGCCCACACCTCTTCGAGCTGGGCGTCGGCGAGGGCGCGTTGCCAGAACGGGAGCACGACTCGGGCTTCGAGTTCGGTGACGTCCTCGGCCGGCATGACCTCCTGGCAGAACACGCGCAGGGCGGCGAGTCCGGTCAGGCCCGCCAGGCGCTGCTGGATGCGGGTGTTGGTGTTGTCGAAGACTCGGACGAACGCGGTCTTGACCAGCGCGTTCTTGTCCGGGAAGTAGTGCTTGAGCGCGCCGTTGGCCATCCCGAGCGCGTCGGTGATGGCGCGCATGGTGGTCGCGTCGATGCCGCGCTCGGCGATGAGCCGCCACGTGGTGTCGGCGATCTCCGCGCGCCGCTGCTGGTGATCAACCTTCTTCGGCACGGCACTTCCTGTCTCGATTCACACCCCAACGGTAACCGGGAGGCTCCCGGAAGTTCCGCAGCGATCGTCTTCGCTCAGGGTCTTGCGTCGTGGGTCACAGTGCTTCACCCTTTCGTCTACACATGGAGAAAAACGGGAGGCCGAGATGCCCACCGATCCTGCTCACCCGCTCGCGCCGCTCAGCGCCGAGGAGATCTCCCTCGCGCGCGAGGTGCTCACCGGCGCCGATCTGCTCCCGCACACCGCCCGGGTCGTCTACCTGGGTCTGGAGGAACCGTCGAAGGACGCCCTGCACGCGAACGCAGCTCACGAACGAGTGGTGCGCGCGCTGCTGCACGACCTCGTCACCCCTGGCGGGCAGGACGTGCTGGTGTCGCTGACCTCGAAGTCCGTGCTGGCCCACCGCAGGCTCGACCCCGCCACCGACGGGCAGCTGCCCATCCTGGACGAGGAGTTCGAGCTGGTCGAGAAGGTGCTGGCCCAGGACGAGCGGTGGCTGGCCGCGCTCGAGGCCCGCGGGCTCGACGTGGCCGAGGTGCGGGTCGCTCCGCTGTCGGCCGGGGTGTTCGAGTACCCGGAAGAGGTCGGGCGCCGCATCCTGCGCGGGCTCGCGTTCCGCCAGGAACACCCGGGCGACCACGCGTGGGCGCATCCGATCGACGGCCTCGTCGGCTACGTCGACGTCATGTCGCGCACCGTGGACCAGGTCATCGACCTCGGACCGGTGCCGATTCCGGCTGAGCCCGGCAACTTCAACGACCCCGCCGTGGTCGGTCCACTTCGGACGAGCCAGAAGCCGATCGAGATCACCCAGCCCGAAGGCCCCAGCTTCACCCTCGAGGGAAACCTGCTGCGGTGGGAGAACTGGTCGCTGCGCATCGGTTTCGACGCCCGCGAAGGCCTGGTGCTGCACCAGATCTCGTTCCGCGACGGCGACCGCGACCGGCCGATCGTGCACCGGGCGTCGATCTCGGAGATGGTCGTCCCCTACGCCGACCCCTCCCCCGTGCGCTCCTGGCAGAACTACTTCGACACCGGTGAGTACCTCGTCGGCCGCTACGCCAACGCGCTGGAGCTCGGCTGCGACTGCCTCGGCGACATCACCTACCTGGACGCGGTGATCGCCGACGAGTTCGGCCATCCGCGCGTGCTGCGCAACGCGATCTGCATGCACGAGGAGGACTACGGGGTGCTGTGGAAGCACACCGACCTGTGGGCGGGTTCGGCGGAGACGCGGCGGCAGCGGCGGATGGTGCTGTCGTTCTTCACCACGATCGGCAACTACGACTACGGCTTCTACTGGTACCTCTACCTCGACGGCACCATCGAGTGTGAGGCCAAGGCCAACGGCGTCGTGTTCACCTCCGCGCACCCCGGCAAGGGCTATCCGTACGCCTCGGAGATCGCGCCCGGTCTCGGCGCGCCGTTCCACCAGCACCTGTTCTCGGCGCGGCTGGACATGATGGTCGACGGGCCCGACAACCTCGTCGAAGAGATCGAGGTGCAGCGCGTGCCGATGGGGCCGGACAACCCGCGCGGCAACGCCTTCACGCAGAAGCGCACGCCGCTGCGCCGGGAATCCGAAGCGCAGCGGCTGGCCGACAACCGCGCGGGGCGCGTCTGGCACATCACCAACCCGGCGTCCCGCAACCGCCTCGGCGACCCGGTCGGCTACGCCCTGATGCCGGAGGGCAACCCGGAGCTGCTGGCCGACGACGGGTCGTCGATCTCGCGGCGGGCCGCGTTCGCGACCAGGCACCTGTGGGTCACCCGCTACGACCCCGCGGAGCGTTACGCCGCAGGCGATTTCGTCAACCAGCACCCCGGCGGCGCCGGACTGCCCGCGTACGTGGCCAACGATCGCGACATCGACGGGCAGAGCCTCGTCGTGTGGCACACGTTCGGGCTGACGCACTTCCCGCGCCCGGAGGACTGGCCGATCATGCCGGTGGACTACACCGGGTTCAAGCTCAAACCGGTCGGCTTCTTCGACCGCAACCCCGCTCTCGACGTCCCGCCGAACGGCCAGGCTGGTTCCGAGGAGTGCTGCCATGAGTGAGAGACCTGGGTTGCGCGGTTCCATCGGCGTGGCCGGCATCGTGTTCATGGTGGTCGCCGCGGCCGCACCGCTCACCTCGATCGGCGGCGCCCTGCCGGTGATGCTCGCGATCGGCAACGGGCCCGCCGTGCCGCTGGCCTACGCGGTGGTGTCGCTGGTGCTGGTGGTGTTCAGCGTCGGCTACGCGGCGATGAGCAGGCACGTCGTCGACGCGGGTGCGTTCTACGCCTACGTCACCCGCGGCCTCGGCACCACACCCGGCCTCGGCGCGGCCGGGCTGGCCCTGCTGACCTACACGGCGATCCAGGCCGCGATCTACGGCCTGGCCGCCACCACGCTGCAGGACCTGATCGAGCACTACGGCGGGCCCGACGTCCCGTGGTGGGCGCTGGCCGCGCTGCTCGTCGCGATCGTCGGTGTCCTCGGCTACCGCAGCATCGAGGTCGGCGCGACAGTGCTGGGCGTGATGCTCGTGCTGGAGATCGGCGTCGTCGCGGTCCTGTCCACCGCGATCCTCGTCCAGGGCGGGCCGGGGGGCTACTCCCCCGTCTCGTTCAACCCCGCCGCGTTCCTCTCCAGCGCGCCGGGAGTGGCCGTGATGTTCGCGGTGGCGTCGTTCATCGGCTTCGAGGCCACCGCCATCTACGGCGAGGAAGCCCGGAACTCCCGGCGCACGATCCCGATCGCCACCTACGTCGCAGTCCTGCTCATCGGCGCGTTCTACACGCTGGCCAGCTGGACGATCGTCGTCGCCTACGGCCCGGCCCAGATCGGTGCGGCCGCCAACGCCGACACAGCAGGGCTGGTGTTCAACGCAGCCACCCGCTACCTCGGCCCCGCCTACGCCGACGTCATGACCGTCCTGCTGCTGACCAGCCTGTTCGCCGCCCTGCTGGCCTTCCACAACGCGATCGCCCGCTACCTGTACGCGCTGGGCCGCAACGGGATCGCACCGGGAAGGCTCGCCGCCACCCACACCCGGCACGGCTCGCCGCACATCGCCTCGCTCACCCAGACCACGGCGACCGTGATCATCCTGGCCGTCTTCGTCCTCGCCGGCGCCGACCCCGTGCTGAACCTGTTCACCTGGATGTCCGGCCTGGCCACCATCAGCGTCCTAGCGCTGATCCTGCTCACCGGACTGGCGATCCTGGTGTTCTTCGCCCGCTCCACAGTGGACACCCGCTGGTGGAACACGCGCATCGCCCCAGCCCTCGGGACGCTCGGAGTCCTGGCGATCACAGTCCTCGTCCTGACGAACTTCACGACGCTGATCAGCGGCTCCCCCACCCTGGCCGCGGTGCTGCTGAGCGTGGTGCCGCTCGCGTTCCTGGGCGGGGTCGGAGTTTCGCTGGGGAGGAAGCGGCACCGAACCGAAGCAGAACCTACGGACGTTGCCCATTGAGGCCGACATGCCACACGAGCCGCGCACTCACGAAGTTGTCGAGCCTGAACCAGCACAGGGAGTCTTCCGGCTCCGACAGCTTCATCCGCAGCCCGCCCCGCACCGAAACGACCTCGACGCGGTCCGAGAAGGCCATGCCCCAGGCCGCTATTCGGCAGTCAACCCGGTCGCCGTACTCCTGCACGACGGCGAACAACCGAGGAGCTTCGTCTTCGACTAGATCCTGCACGAGCTCCTGGAACTGAGCCTCGCCGCACAGCGGAGGTCGCCCCACGGGATCAGGCACGAGCGCGTCCAGCGGATGGGCACGCCCGCGCCGACCAGAACACCTGGTGGGCGCCGTTCGACGACGTCCTGCCGAACTGGTTCAAGACCTTCGTGGGCCTGGAGGGCATCGCGACCAGCGAGTCCAACTACGGATCGCTGGTCCTGCCAGGCCAACTGCAGACTCCCGAGTACGCCGCAGCGTTGCTGCAGAACAATCTCCGAGTCCCACCAATGGATGCCCAGCAGGTCGTGCGCGCTCGCATGGCCAGGCAACGACTCACCGACAACGTTGACCCGCTGCACATCCGCGTGGTCATCGAGGAATACGTCCTCGACCGTGTCGTCGGTTCTCCTGTGATCATGCGTGCGCAGCTGGAACACCTGCTGGAACTGATGCGGCTCGACAACGTCGAGCTCCACGTGATGCCGGTGAGCGTGGCGGTCCACGACGGTCTAGACGGCGACTTCCTACTGTTGGATTTCGAGGACGCCCAGAGCATCGGCTACATCGAGTACCCGACCGGCGCGATCTACATCCAAGACCAAGATCAGGTCGCTGCGTACAATCTCTCCGTAGATCGGCTGTGCGCTGCGGCTCTCTCGGAGTCCGATTCCGCCGAGGCCATCGCAGCGCGCATCGCCGCCCTGGGCCTGAGTACGGAGGACTGACATGACGGCTGCTCACAGCCTTGCGTGGAGGACATCCACCCGCAGCAGCAATGGTGAGAAGTGCGTCGAGGTCGCGCCCACCAGTGACGGCGTCGTCATCCGCCACAGCAAGCACCCCGAGGCAGGCACGATCGCGTTTTCCCGCTCGGAATGGGAAGCGTTCATCGGAGAAACCTGCGGCAGCTTATCCACACCGAACCGCGCGGCCACGATCAACCAATCCGGCACGGACACGGTCGTGAGGTCCCTGAACAACAGCGCGGTCGAGCTCAGGTTCGACGAAGACGAGTGGTCGGCCTTCACAGCAGGCGCCGCCGACGGCGAATTCACCTTCCCCACAGAACGCGCCAGCGCAGGCCGCTGACGCACCGGTCAGAACGACTGCTCCCGAACCCGACGCAGCACAGCATCCGTGCCGAGTTCCTCCCGTGCACTCGGGTTCTCGGTGTAGAAGCGAAGCAGGTGGAAGACGAGCGTCGGGTCCACGGCGAGGTGAACGGTGTCGACTTCGATCATCGGCACGGGCGGAAGCTTGTCCAGCTTCCAAGGGCCACCGAGCGGCCGCTTCTCCCAAGGCGCGTTGTCGTAGGCGACGACGAGCACCTCACGTGTGCCGTTGTAGCTCGGCTTGGCTCCGACAAACGAATCCCAAGGCAAGAAGGACTCAAAAGCCCTGCCTTCCCGACGGATTCCCTCAGCGGTGAGGACGACGCGGCCCCGGCGGATTCGCCCGAGTGCAAGCAGCACGAAGTAGCTGGCGAAGAACAACGCGGCCAAGGCGGCGAGCGCCATCGGGACGGTGCCGACACTGCCGTAGTCCCAAGCAGCGAACCCCGCGCACAGCAACAAGCACGCCACGATCAGGTTGATCAGCGCGAACTGCGCCCCTGAGTACCGAATCTCCGTCGCAGCTGTCCCACCGACGGTCGTCGTACGGAGATCCGAACCGCGATGCTGCGGCCGAAGGCGCGTCATGTACCCGAACGCAGCCACAAGCCAGAACAATCCGGCGAGGAGCACCGCGTACTTCGTCGCCCCGATGAACGCGATCCCGGCGGCAACGAGCCCCACACCCGAGCTCAGCACTCCGAGCACTACGAGGAAGCCGAACGCCAGAATGAACCGACCCCTGTTCTCCACCGGCCATTCCGCCGGCACTTCCAGGCGACCAGAAGACGGCATTCCAAGCATCCTCCGCAGCCCCTCCAATTGAGCTCGCCGTTTCTCCGATTCTGCGTCACGTCGTTCTTCGTGTTGATCAGTGGCACGGACAGCGACTCAGACGTCGGCGTGTGCAACTCTCTCATCAGCGAAAACACAAACCTGGCAGTTGCCGATTACGTGGAGGAGGACGACTCGGGCCTCTCCCCTATCGCCCGGGCAGGTCGCCAGTTCGTTCGAGGGCCGATTTCTCGTGCACTGCGGGCGGGTCGAGGTTCTGGAAGGCGACTGGCCGGGTGATGTGGTGATCATCGAGTTCCCGGACGTGGCGATGGCCCGTTCGTGGTACCACTCCCCGCCTACCAGGAGCTCATCGCGCTGCGGCCCCGTCATCTAGGGCTATCACCCGGCGCCGAAAGGCGAAGCGTTTTCGGGCTCGTTTGGCCGAGTAGGCACGGCTGAGGTGTGGTGGACTGGGGATGACGCGGTGCCGCCGAGCCGAGAGGCGGGTGCGTGATGTCCGAACGTCGTTCCGCGGTCAAGCGGCCCCTGATGGTGTGGCGGGTTCTCGGGGCTCTGCTCCTGCTCGCGATGGGCGAGATCCACTTCTTCCTGGTGCTGAGCGGGACGGGCGGGCTGCTGGGGGCGTTGTTCGTGGTGAACGCGGTGGCGTCGCTCGTGCTGGCCATCGCCCTGGTGATCGTGCGGCAGCGGTTGATGCTGGTGAGCTCGTTGAGCCTGCTGCTCGTGCTGGGGACGTTGTTGGCTCTGCTCATCGCGTTGTCGCCAGTGTCGCTGTTCGGGATGCGATCGAGCCTGGACTACCCCCTCGCGCCCACCTCGCTCGGCGTCGAGTCGGTGGGGTTGGTGGTTCTGGTGGTGACGACGGCGTTGGCGTTCAGCAGGCGGAGTTGAGGGGTCGCTGAGCGATCGCCGGTGTCGCCCAGCGAACGGCCCCGACACGCCCCACCGAGCTCGGCAGGGGAATCGCAGCGGCCTCCCGAAAATCTTCGTTTTCGCTGGTCAGGAACCACACTGAAGGGGCCTTGCGGAACCAGACCGCAGTCCCGGGAGGGCCTTCTGTGCCACCCGTCACAGTTAATCTCCCGCGAATCACGTGCTTAGGATCCGCGTCACACGAGCGCCGGGGTCGGCGTGGTGGGTCTCAACGGTGAGTGGAGGTCGTGGATGTCCGGCAGGATTCGGAATCGTCAGTTCGCCGCGAAGGTCGTCGCGGCCGAGGACGCCGCGGAGCTGATCAAGCCGGGCGACAACGTCGGCATGAGCGGTTTCACCGGCGCCGGATACCCGAAGGCCGTGCCCGCGGCGCTGGCGAAGCGCGTCGCCACCTCCCGCGAGATCGGCCGGCCGATGAAGGTCGGGTTGTGGACCGGGGCGTCGACCGCGCCCGAGCTCGACGGGGCGCTGGCCGAGGTCGAAGGCATCGAGCTGCGGCTGCCGTACCAGTCGGACCCGGCGGTCCGCGAGAAGATCAACTCCGGTCGCCTCGACTACACCGACATCCACCTCTCGCACGTGGCGCAGCGGGTGTGGCAGGGCATCTACGGCGAGCTGGACGTGGCCGTCGTGGAGATCAGCGGCATCACGCCCGACGGCGACCTCATCCCGTCCTCCTCAGTGGGCAACAACAAGACCTGGCTGGAGCAGGCGGACCGGGTGATCCTCGAGGTCAACTCGTGGCAGAGCGCCGACCTCGACGGCATGCACGACATCTACTACGGCACCGCTCTCCCGCCCCACCGCAGGCCGATCCCGCTCACCCACCCCTCGGACCGGATCGGTGTGCCGCACCTGAAGTGCCCGGCTGACAAGGTCATCGCCGTGGTGGAGACCGAATCTCCCGACCGCAACGCGCCTTTCACGCCGCCGGACGAGACCTCGCGGCAGATCGCCGCGCACGTGCTGGACTTCCTGGACCTCGAGGTGCGCAGCGGGCGGTTGCCTCGGGAGCTGCTGCCGCTGCAGTCCGGGGTGGGCAACGTCGCCAACACCGTGCTCGCCGGCCTGCAGGACGGGCCGTTCGAGGGGCTGACCGCCTACACCGAGGTCATCCAGGACGGGATGCTGCAGCTCATCGAATCCGGCACGCTCACGATGGCTTCGGCGACGGCGTTCTCGCTGAGCCCGACCGCGGTCGAGCGGTTCAACCGCGACACCGCCGCATACCGGGACAAGATCGTGCTGCGACCGCAGGAGATCAGCAACCATCCCGAGGTGGTGCGCCGTCTCGGCTGCCTGGCGATGAACGGCATCGTGGAGGCCGACATCTACGGCAACATCAACTCCACGCACGTGATGGGCAGCCGCATCCAGAACGGCATCGGCGGCTCCGGCGACTTCGCGCGCAACGCCTACGTGTCGATCTTCGTGACGCCGTCGCTGGCGAAGAGCGGTGCGGTGTCGACGATCGTGCCGATGGTCTCGCACGTCGACCACACCGAGCACGACGTCGACGTCATCGTCACCGAGCAGGGACTGGCCGATCTGCGCGGGCTGTCGCCGAAGATGCGGGCCGAGCTCATCATCGAGCGCTGCGCCCACCCCGACTTCCGGCCCGCGCTGCGCGACTACTTCGAGCGGGCGCAGCAGTCCTCCTACGGCCTGCACACCCCGCACCTGCTCGACGAGGCCCTCTCCTGGCACCAGAGCTTCATCCAGCACGGGACGATGCGGTGACACGACGTCGGGTCTCGGGTTCTGCGAAGTTTCAGTAACGGGGCCGCGGGTCCTGCAGGTCCGAGTTGCCACCGTCCACCACGGTCAAGGGCGTGAACGGATCGCGGTTGTGTGGAAGAACTTTCGCGCAGTCCACTGCACCGCACAAATAAGATGATGTCCGCAGGTCAGCGCTGGTTTTGGCGGGGCCAGAACCGGATGAGCCAGCGTTCGATTCCGTCGTGCGGGCAGAGTTCCGCCTCGTCTCCCTCCGCGTCGAGCCAGGCGAGGAACGCCGCTTCGGCTTCGGCTCGGCCTCGGCAGTGCGCCTGCAGGACGTAGGTGTCGGCGGGTACCGGGAGGACGCAGGCGCTTCCGAGGCTGGAGGTGCCGGAGACGAGCGCGATGTGCGGACCGGCGATCTCCACCTCGTGGACGACCGTCAGGTCCCACTGATCGGGCGGTGCGGGCGCGGGATGCCCCAGAGCTCCACATCCGCGTGCACGGCGCCATCTTCCAGAATGCTGCTGAACAGCGCCAGGTTCGGGCCGGCTCCGGTGGTGACCGGAGAGTCCTCGGACGGGAGCGGGGCCGTGCGCAACTCCGGTGCCTCCGGGTCGGAGAGCCGGAAGAGGTGTCGCTCGACGAGAACGAGATCCGAGGCGGCGGCGCGGGGAGCGGATGCGGGCGGGGTGCGGGCGTCGGTCATCTCGTCGACTTCCTGGTCGTGGAGGCTGACTCCTCCGCTTCTCGCAAGACGCCCAACAAGTCACTACAGCGGCGAGCAACGCGGAAGCTGTTCGCCACCAGAGGATGCCGACCTCGATCCTCGTGGAGTCGGTCGGCGTGGTCTGCTGGCGGTGACCACGACGCTGGCGTTGCGGAGGCGCACCGGATGCGGCTGGTCCCTCGCGACCACTTCGGGCGGGCTGAACGGCGTCGGGACTCGGGGTTGCGGAGTTTCCACTGGAACCTCCGCGACCCCGAGCCCCGAAAGCGCGGTGACCTGTAATTCAGTTGGGCGGGTGGTGGCGAGGTTTCAACTGGAACTTCGCCACCACCAATCGAGCCGTCAGCTCAGGTGGGTTTCGATGGCGTCGATGATGCGGGGGCGGAGTTCGGCGGCCTGGACGATGGCGTCGACCGAGCCGACCTCCACCGCGCGCTGGATGCTGTGCACCCGGTCGAACTCCGCGGCGACCTCGCTGAGCTTCTCGGCCCGGACCTCCGCGCGGACGTCGGCGAGCTTGAGGCTCTGGGCCGCGCGCTCGGGTCCGTCGGTGCTGGCCACGAGCTCTTCGAGCTCGCGGACCCTCGAGTCGTTGGCCGTGCGCTCGTTGACGTCGCCCGCGAAGACCACCGCTGCCGCCGGGGCGCCACCGATCACCGACGCGTAGGAGCCCTCCACGGCGAGGACCGTCATGTTCGGGTTGAGCGCCTTGGAGAACACCACGAACGCGCCGCCGTGGTAGCGGGAGATCACGCAGAACACGATCGGGCCCTCGAAGTTCACGATGGCCCGGCCGATCTCGGCGCCGTACTCCAGCTGCAGCTTGCGCATCGACTCCGGTGAGCCGTCGAACCCGGACAGGTTCGCCAGCACCACCAGCGGGCGGTTCCCGCTGGCCGCGTTGATCGCGCGCGCCACCTTCTTCGAGGAGCGCGGGAACAGCGTGCCCGAGGTGTAGGAGTCGGGACCGTCGGTGGGCGGGAAACCACGCCGCGCCACCGGCTGCGACTCGATGCCCACCAGGCACACCGGACGGCCGCCGAGGTGCGCGTCCTGCACCACCGCGGTGTCGGCGTCGGCCATGCCGGCCCAGCGCTCCAGGACCTCGTGGTCCTGGTCGGAGACGGCGCGCAGCACCGTGCGGATGTCGAAGGACTTCTTGCGGTCCGGGTTCGCCGTCGACGAGAAGATCTCGCCCACCGTGCGGAAGTCGCTGCCGGCCAGCTCGTGCGGGAAGCCGGAGATGTCGCGATCGCGCGGGTCGGTGCTGCCGGCCTGCCTCGGCGTGGCTTCGCCCGGGGCGATGTAGGTGTGCTCGTAGTGGGCCATCAGCACCTCGGCGGCCGCGGCCAGGTTCGGCGCCCAGTACTGGGCTTGGCCGTTCGGGCCCATCACCCGGTCGTAGCCGCCGATGCCGAAGTTGTCCTCGGCCGAGACGCCACCGGAGAAGTCCAGCGACTGCTTGCCCGTGAGCACCATCGCCGAATCCGGCGTCATCACCAGGATTCCCTTGGTGTGCATGAGCATCGTTGCCTCGGCGTTCCAGTACGGCTGGGCGCCGACGTTGATGCCCGCCACCACGACGTTGATCTCGCCGCCGTCCTGGGTGAACTGCACGATGCGCTTGAGCGCGGCGGCCACCCAGTCCATGTTCTCGGTGCCCGACGACATCGAGATGCGCGCGCCTGCCGACAGCGCGAACCACTCCAGCGGGACCTGCATCCGCTCGGCCAGGTCCAGGGCGGCGATCACCCGGGAGCACTCCGGCTCCGACAGCGCGCCGAGCGCCTTGGTCGGATCACCCAGCAGCACAACGCGTTTCACCCCATCGGGGTGGCTGGTCGTCGGGGTGCTGACCACGCCGGCGACGATCGCGGCCGAGTTCTGCCCCTTCGGCCGGTCCACCGGGACCAGCACGCCGGACTCGTCGAGGTCGTGCTCGACGAACGTGCCGTCGGGACCGGCGAGCATGCCGGTCAGCTCGTACGGGTAGGCGGTCCCGCGCTTGGCGGCCTTGAGCACCTTCTGCCGGTAGCTGTCCAGCGGCTGGATCGGCTCCGTCGAGGGGGCCTCCACCGAGATCCGCGTCGCCGCCCCGGCGTCGGAGCCGATGCGCACGGCGAACTCGGCGAGCTCACCGGTTCCCGGGTCGCGCTGCCGCACCAGGAACAGCACTTCCTCCAGCCCGGCTCCGGCGGTCGTGGGCAGCACGCGCTGCACGACCTCGTCGAGCTCGTCCATGGACAGCTCGTTCGGCGGCCAGACGTAGATGACGATCCGGTTGGTGCCGGAGCGCTCGTGGGCCTTGGGCTTCTTCGTCTGGGCCTTGCGGATCGCGTCGAGGCAGGCGGTGAGCACGCCTTCGGCCGCGGGCAGCGAGACGAGCCTGCCGTCCTCCTCGCGCAGCGGGGTCAGGTCGCGGACCTGCGCGAGCGCCACCAACCGCTCGTCGGCGGGGTTGTCGGGCGCCACGCAGCGGAACAGGTAGACCTCCTCGTCCGCCGAAGGCAGGCGGGTGAGGTCGAACTCGCGGAACCGTTCCAGCTGCATCCGCTCGGCGATCAGCGGGTGCAGGCCCCGGATCAGGCGGTCCTCGGCGACGCCGTCCGGTGCCGGGCGGAACGTGAAGTGGTGGTGCATGACCGCGCCGCTGGGACCGGCGACGGTGGTGGTGATCCGGCCGACCTGGCTCGGCAGCTGCTGCGCGGCCAGCACCTCGCCGAGGCGGGCCGCCATCGCGTCGGTGTCGTCGGGCTGGCCGTCCCACACGAGGTAGACGTCGGCGACCAGGTCGCCGTCGGAGGCCAGGTCGCCGATCGCGCGCACGGCCTCGGGCAGCGCGGCGAAGTCCACCGCGGTGCTCACCACGCGCGAGCCCGCGCCGCGGTGCTCGGCGGAGACGAAGGTGCAGTTCTCGACGTCGACCGTGCGGACGTCGTCGAGTTCGCGGTTGCCGTAGTAGCGGCGGGCGAGCACCTCCAGCAGCGGCGCCGGGTCGGTGCCCGCGCGACCGATGCGCTGGCCGACCAGCCGGACCAGCGGTTCTGCGCTGGAGACCATCGCCGAGATCCGCTCGGCGCGGTCCGGTGCGTCCGGGTTCTCGTCCAGGTACCGCAGGTGCTTGCGCACCCCCGAGTAGACCTCCGCGCGGTGGCGGCGCAGCATCGGTTGGGCGAACCAGCGGAACGCCACGGTGCGGGCGAGGTCGGACAGCGCGGGGAACCGCAGCTGGGTGGCCGCGACCAGGTGCTCCAGGGCGAGTCCAGCGGCCTGCCGGTGCGCACCCGACGGGGGCGCCTCCGAAAGCCACTGCCGCAGCAGGGTTTCCACGGCCGCCACGTCGGAGGCCGCGCGCTGCTGGGCGAGGAAGATGCGGAAGACCGCTTCCTCCAGCTCAGGGGCCCGGTCCAGCTCGGTGACCCCGTAGTGGGCGAGCACCCGGACCAGGCGCCGCTGGAACGTCTCGGACAGCCCGGCCCGCTCGACGTCGAGGCTCTGCAGGTAGGTGTGGAAGTACTCGCGCGGGCTGTGCACCCGCGAGTCGGCCGCGGTCTCCTCCCCGACCGGCCGGTTGCGGCTCAGCTCGGAGAGGTCGGCGAAGACCTCCAGCAGCCCGATCTCCTCGGCCATCGGCCGCGTCCCGGACTCGACGAGCTCCTCGCGCGCGTTCAGGTAGTCGTTGAGCACCCGGCGCTCGTCCTGCGGGTCCACGTCGAACCCGAGCAGCAGGCTGCGGAGGTCCTGCCTGCTGCGGCCCGCGCGCTCGGCGGCGTCGAGACCACCTGGCCCGGGCGGCAGCGCGAGGTCGGCGGTCTCGGAGGTGTCGGCCGCAGCACCGGCCTCGTCCTGGTCACCGAGCGGTTCCAGGCGCAGCAGCGGCGCGCCGGTCTCGACCTGGCTCCCGGTGCGCACCATGCATTCCCGCAGCTTCGCGCGGAACGGGGCGCGCAGCACCGTCTCCATCTTCATGCTCTCCAGCACCAAAACCGGAGCGCCTTCCTCGACCTCGGCGCCGACCTCCAGCGGGGTCGCGACCACCAGGGCCGGGGCGGGCGAGCGCAGCACGCCGCCTTCGTCGCGGCTGACCCGGTGGGCCACGCCGTCGACCTCGGCCAGGCACACCGGGCCGTGGGTGTCGGTGACCAGGCGGAACCGCTGGCCGTTGACGGTGATCTGCCCGGCGTGCTCGTCGAAGCGCTCGACCTCGACGTCCGCGGTGTGCACCGGTGCGCCGGTACCCGCGCTGATGCCGATGCGGAACCGCTGGTGGCCGACCCGCGCCACCTGCACCCGGTAGCTCACGCCGCGCAGCTTGAACTCCAGCGGCTGCCCGCTCTCGTGGCGGGCCTGCGGCCGTCCGCCGTGCGCGGTGGACAGGAACTGCTGCCGCTCGACGAGCTCGGCGTCCTCGTAGGCCTCGATGCCGGCGGCGGCCAGCGCGATCGCGGAGTGCCGGTGGGACTGGAGCTCGCCTTCCGCGCGAACGCGGTCGATCCAGCCGGTGTCGGCGGATCCGTCGATGACCTCGGACCGGTCGAGCAGGTCGAGGACGAAGCTCTTGTTCGTCGCTCCGCCGGAGACGATCACGGTGGTCTGCGCCATCGCGCGGCGCAACCTGCCCAGCGCTTCGTCCCGGTCGCGGCCGACGGCGATGATCTTGGCGATCATCGAGTCGAAGTCGGCGGGGATGGTGTCGCCGGCGTCGACACCGGTGTCGACGCGGATGCCGGGTCCGGCCGGGAAGTCCAGCCGGACGATCTTGCCCGGGGCCGGCGCGAAGTCGCGCTCCGGGTCCTCGGCGTTGAGCCGCGCCTCGATCGCGTGCCCGGACTCGGCCGGGGGCTCGCCCTCCAGCTTGTCGCCCGAGGCCACCTGCAGCTGGGCCTTGACCAGGTCGACGCTGGTGGTGGCCTCCGTGATCGGGTGCTCGACCTGCAGGCGGGTGTTGACCTCCAGGAAGGCGAACAGCTGGTCGCCGGGGTGGTACAGGAACTCGACGGTCCCGGCGCCCCGGTAGTCCACGGCCAGCGCGAGCCGCTCGGCCGAGGCCTTCAGCTCGCGGGCCTGCTCGGCGCTGAGCACCGGCGAGGCGGATTCCTCGATGACCTTCTGGTTGCGCCGCTGCACCGAGCAGTCCCGGACGCCCAGCGCCCACGCGGTGCCCTGGCCGTCGGCGATCACCTGGACCTCGACGTGCCGGGCGCCGGTGACCAGGCGTTCCAGGAAGACCGCGCCGCTGCCGAACGCCCGCTCGGCCTCCAGCCGGGTGCGCTCGTAGGCGTCGACGAGCTCCTGCTCGTCGTGGATCACGCGGATGCCGCGACCGCCGCCGCCCGCGGTGGCCTTGAGCATCAGCGGGTAGCCGATCTCACCCGCGCTGCGGATCGCCGAGTCGAGGTCGGCGACTTCACCTCGGCTCCACGGCGCCACCGGGACGCCGACCTCCTCGGCGATCAGCTTCGCGCCGATCTTGTCGCCGAGCTTGCGCATCGCGGTGGCGCTCGGCCCGATGAACGTCACGCCGAGCTTCTCGCAGAGCTCGGCGAACGCCGGGTCCTCGGCGACGAAGCCCCAGCCGACCCACGCGGCGTCGGCGCCGGACTCGGTCAGCGCCCGCTCCAGCACGTCCATGTCCAGGTACGGACGGTCGCGAGCCGCTCCGAGGTCGTAGCCGAGGTCGGCTTCGCGCACGAACGCCGCCGCGCGGTCGACGTCGGTGTAGAGGGCGACGGTTTCGATCCGCTCACCGGACTCCGCCTCGACCTCCCGCACAGCATGAATCAGCCGCATCGCGGCTTCCCCGCGGTTGACGATCGCCACGCGACGGAACACCGACCAGACCTCCCAAAGCTCTTCACGGAAGCACTCCGCTCCCACGTCCAAGCACACCCTGCCGGTTACTCGGAAGTATGGATATGTAGTTACCGCCGCGTGGTGGGCCGTGAAAATAGTCGAGACCCACCAATCGGGAGCTTCCGCGGAGCCGTGTCGGTGGTCCGCTGCACACTGGGTGCAGCGAGCGAGCAGCCCCTGGAGGAGCCGATGGCCTTCACCCCGCAGACGTGGCCAGGCCGGGTCATCCCGGCTGACCGGGAGCAGGCCGAGCTCGCCACCAGGAATCTCTTCCTCGACGTCTTCCCAGGTCACCCGGTGACCTCCGAGGCCGTCGCGATCCTCAACCGCTGGTTCGACGCGGGCTGGTGCGTCGACGCGATCAAGGTCGCGCTCGACAACCTCCCGGAGGGCGCGGAGGGCTTCCAGCCGCGGCGGGGCGATCAGGAGTCACCGGAGGACTTCCTGGTGAGGCGGCTCCGCAAGTGGTTCCGCGACGATGACGACGACTTCGAGCGCAACGCCCGGCTGGCACCACCCCGCGCCGGGCAGTCGCTGGACATGCACCTGCGGCTGAAGCGCCAGCAGCAGATCAACGATGGGCTCGTCTCCCGGCCCCGGAAGCTGACCGAAACCGGGCAGCAGGCCCGCAGGCAGGTCCGGCAACGCGCCAGCGAGGGCCGCCCGGATCCGGTTGCCCGGGCGCGCGCCCGCGACGCCCGGGTGCAGCGGGCGCTGGACGCCCTCGGCTCCGAGATGCCGCCCGCGCACGCCGACGGGGGCCACGACGGTGCGGACGATCGACGTGACTCGCAGCTGGTGGCCGGCTACGCGGCGCGAACCGCGACGGTCCGGCACGACCCGACGGTGCGCCGCATCCTCGCCCGCCTCACCGAGGAACGCCGCCGCCCGAACTCCCAGGAGACGACCATCCTGCGGCGCGCGATCCGCGGCGCGCACCAGCGCGCGGGCCTGGGCACCCTCGACGCGGCCACCGCCGACGCCACCAACGCGGTCCTGAGCGAGGACGCGCAGCGCATCCTCACCTACCTCGACCACGCGGTGAACTCGGGCCTCACGCTCGACCAAACCCTCGCCCTGATGCACACCCAGGTCGACGCCGCGACGTCCCCGAACGGCCGAGCCCAGCGCTGACGCGCACCAGGCTCAGTAGCGCACGAGCGCCGCGACTCCGTCTTCGCAGCTGGTGCCGGGCAGGAGCTCGGTGAACTGCGCGTTGCCGTGCACCGCCGAACGCAGCAGGAGAGCGCTCGCGGGGGCGACGAACGCCGCGGGTGCGTCGTCTCCCAGCGCGGCCACATCGCTCACCACGGCCAGCGGGTCTCGCCGGGATGCCGTCAGGTCCGGATCGCCGTTCCGATCGGCCGCCAGCAGCAGCGTTTCGACCCGGCCCTGCGACAGCGCCTCCATCACCGGGTTCAACCCCTGCACGGCCTTGCCGCCGGCCAGCTGCGCGTCGAGCCGGTCGAGGACCTGCTGATGGCTTTCGAGCATCGCCTGGTGCATCGCCTCGTCCACGCTGGCCCGCAACCCGTCGAGGGCCGACTGGTCGGTCCGCCCGCCTTCGACGTGGACGAACCGGCCGGCCGGTGTGCGCGTGG
This sequence comes from Saccharopolyspora mangrovi, assembly GCF_035320975.1. Lineage (NCBI taxonomy): Bacteria > Bacillati > Actinomycetota > Actinomycetes > Pseudonocardiales > Pseudonocardiaceae > Saccharopolyspora > Saccharopolyspora mangrovi. Next base: position 58,013 of record NZ_JAWLNX010000030.1, read on the forward strand.
TGAGGTGTTCTCGCAGCAGGCCGATGGCCTTCGGGTCTCCCGCGATCAGGATGACCGCGGCCTGGACCTCCGCGGCTGCCTCCCGGATGTCCTCGGCGACCTGCTCGGTGTTCTCCGACCACAGGTTCACCGAGCGCCGGTGGTAGGCGGCGTGCGAGACGGCGCCCGCGCGCACGCGGCTGATGTGCAGCGTGGAGCCGTTGAAGGTGCGCTGGAAGGACGGCGCCGCAGCCGCCGCCGGGTAGGCGTCGACGTCGGCCCCCTCGCGGTCGACCGCGACGACGACGTGCGCCAACTGGTGGTCCCGATCGATGGCCAGCGGAAGCGGGTCGGCCACCGGCAGCTGCACCGCGCTGTCGCTGCGCGGCGGGTCCGACATGGTGTGGGCGGCGAGGATCCGCCCACCCGAGGCGAACAGCGCCTCACCCTGGGGTCCCGGAACGTCCTTCGCTCCCCCGACCACCTCGTCCACGGCGGCCAGGGTCTCGGCGGGAGCACCTTGCTCGCTGAGCGAGCGCCGAGCGGCCTTCCACCGGAGCTCGATCTGCTTGTCCGCGTCGACCGCACCGCGGCTGGTGTCGAGGTGCACGGATGCGACATCGCCATCGCTTTCGAACACCGGACGCAGGAACTGGAGATCCATCGGTCACCTCGTTCGCTCGGCGAGCGCCTCGCTGCCATTGGAACGCCGGTGGCGGTCAGGTGTCATGTCGATCCCCGGTCGGCTCGGTCGTCCGCAGCCAGGCCCGCCAGGCGAGGTGGGCGAAGGCGATGATCACCAGCACGTCCACGACGTAGGCGACCCACTCCAGGCGGAGGACTCGTGCGAGCGGGAAGGCGATCGCAGCGAGGCAGATCAGGGAGGCGTCCCACCACGGGGCCGTGCGGGTCCACAGCAGCAGCGCGCCGAACGCGAACATGGCGGCGGGGAAGGCGGGCCCCGGCAGCCACAGCACGAGCAGGCTCTGCGGCGGGTAGTCGGCGAACCGCTCCAACCCGGCCCGATCGTGCAATCCGAATGCGCCTTCGAAGAAGCCCTGCAGCCCGAACGCGATGGTGCCGAACATCCCGACCAGCAACAGCAGGAGCCACAGCCCTGCCGCGATCGGAACGCGTTCGCGCAACCGCTCGTGCTCGCCGATCAGTCCGAAAACCCAGGGCACCGTGGAAAGCGCGATCAGCATCCCGCCGTTGACACCGTAATGGCCGTCGACCCAGAAGAACGGTGATGCGGCGAAGACGACCGGGCCGACAACCAGGGCCACTGCCTGCAACCGCTGCACGACCATCGCCGCAGACTATGGCCGCTTCCAGTGGCCCGCAAAAGCGGCTCGGCGCCACCAGCACCCGCGCGTGGGTGCACGGTTCTCCTCGGACGTGCTGGCCGCTGTGCGACGCCGCGACGACATCCCCAGGCGGCCAAGTGGTTTGGCGTGGTTCGGACCACTGATGTTCACGTGCTCTTGATCCGGTTGTCCAGTTGTCGCAGATCGGTCCCGAAAGTCTGAGACGTCTCTAGATTCCGGGGACACCGACGACTTCCGGGAGGACGCGTGACGAACCATCGCATCAACCCAGTGATCAAGCTGCTCGTTGCCGCTTTCGCCGTGCTCGGCCTGCTCGGCGGCGGCAGCGTCGCGATCGCACCGGCCGCCACGGCCGCGGTCGCGCAGGCGTGCGACGTCAAGGGGTGCGACGAGGCTCGCAGCTCGAACGAGATCTGGGCGTCGCTGGACTACCCGTCGCAGCGCGGCTGGGTGGACTGGCCCGACGGGCAGTGCAACTTCGCCGGGGGCACCTACAACAACTACGAGGGCCAGCTCCCCGAGGGCCACAGCTACCTCGAGTTCGACGTGACACCGCGCGAGTGCGGTGCTCAGCGCCAGGCCTACCGCCTGGTCCTGGACACGACCACCAACGAGGTCTACTTCTCCCCCGACCACTACAGCACCTTCCACCTGCTGTAGGACTCCGGAGGTTCCAACTGGAACCGCCGCCCCTCCCGCGAGGTGCGCGCGGTTCCAGTTGAAACCTCCGTCACCGGCCCGTCGAGTGCAGACCGCCGTCGGCGTGCAGGACCGCGCCGGTGGTCACCGGCAGCCAGTCGGAGAGCAGGGTGCACAGGGTGCGGCCGACCGGCTCCGGGTCGGTGGTGTCCCAGCCCAGCGGAGCTCGGTCCTTCCAGGCCGCTTCGAGGTCGTCCGGGCCTCCGATGGAGCGGGCCGCGACCGTGCGCAGCGGGCCTGCGGCGACGAGGTTGACCCGGATCCCGTCCGGGCCGAGTTCCCTGGCCAGGTAGCGGGTGGTGGATTCCAGGGCCGCCTTGGCCACGCCCATCCAGTTGTAGCCGGGCCAGGTGACGCCCGCGTCGAAGTCCACGCCGACGATCGAGCTCCCCGGCGACATCAGCGGGCGGCAGGCGACCGCGAGGGACTTCAGCGAGTAGGCCGAAACCTCCACCGCCGTCGCGACGTCCGGCCACGGGGCTTCCAGGAAGTCCTCGCCCAGGCAGCTCGGCGGCGCGTAGGCGATCGAGTGCAGCACGCCGTCGAGCCGGTCGACGTGCTCGCGCAGCTGCGGGGCGAGACCGTCGAGCATGGCCTGGTCGGTGACGTCGAGTTCGATCACCGGCGGCGGGTCCGGGAGCCGGTTGGCGATCCGCCGGACCAGGCTCAGGCGGCCGTAGCCGGTCAGCACGACGCGGGCGCCCTGCTGCTGGGCGACCCTGGCCGTGTGGAAGGCGATCGAGGACTCCGTCAGGACCCCGGTGATCAGGACCTGCTTGCCCGCGAGCAAACCCGGCATCGTGCTCCTCCTGTTCGTCTGCGGGCTCAATGGCCCATGCCCGCGCCGCCGTCGACCGGGACGACGGCTCCGGTGATGTAGCTCGCCTGCTCCGAGGCCAGCCAGCGCACCGCTGCGGCGACCTCGGCGGGCTCGCCGCAGCGGCCGAGTGGGGTGCCGTCGAGGATCTGCCGCTTGCGGTCCTCCGGCACGCGGTCGGTCATGTCGGTGCTGATCATCCCGGGTGCGACGACGTTGACCGTGATGCCGCGCGAACCGAGTTCGCGGGCCAGCGAGCGGGCCATCCCGACCAGACCGGCCTTGCTCGCGGCGTAGTTGGCCTGGCCCGCCTCACCGCGGAGCGCGACCACCGACGAGACGAAGATCAGCCGGCCGCGGCGCTGCCGCAGCATGCTGCGCGCGCCGCGCTTGGCGACCCGGTAGGCGCCGGTCAGGTTGGTGTCGAGGACCCTGCTGAACTGGTCCTCGCCCATGCGCAGCAGCAGCTGGTCGTCGGTGATGCCCGCGTTGGCCACGACCGCGGTGATCGGGCCCAGCTCGGCCTCCGCCTCGTCGAACGCCGCATCGACCTGGTCGGAGTCGGTGGCGTCGCAGGCGACGCCGAACAGACCGTCCGGCGCCCGGCTCCGGTGCGTGACCGCGACCGGTTCGCCCGCCGCCTGGAACTCGCGGGCGATCGCCAGGCCGATCCCCCGGTTCCCGCCGGTCACCAGCGTCGCCACGGCTCAGCCCTCCCAGGCGCCGAGGACGACGACCGCGTTGTGCCCGCCGAAGCCGAACGAGTTGCTCATCGCCACCCGGACCTGGTGCTGCTGCGGTTCGTTCGGGACGAAGTTCATGTCGTCGGCCAGCGGGCGGTGGCAGTTGATCGTGGGCGGGACGATCCCGCTGCGGATCGTCTGAACAGCGGTGATGGCCTCCACCGCGCCGGCCGCACCGATCATGTGCCCGGTCATGGACTTGATCGAGCAGATCGGGATCTCGGTGGCTCGCTCACCCAGGACCTCGCGCAGCGAGGCGACCTCGGAGGCGTCGTTGAGCTTGGTGCTGGTGCCGTGGGCGTTGACGTGGTCCACGCGGCCGGGGTCGACACCGGCGTCGGCGAGCGCCGAGCGCATCGCGCGCTTGGCGCCCAGGCCCTCGGGTTGCGGCGCGGTCCAGTGGTAGGCGTCGGAGGAGCAGCCGTAGCCGAGGACCTCGGCGAGGACGGTGGCTCCCCGCCGCTCGGCGCGCTCGGACTCCTCCAGGACCAGGACACCGGCTCCCGCGCTCATGACGAACCCGTCGCGGTCCTCGTCGAAGGGGCGGGAGGCCGCCTCGGGGTCGTCGACGCGGCGGGACAGGGCGCGGGCGTTGCCGCTGCCCGCGAGGTCGACTCGGGTGACGCAGTTGTCGGCGCCGCCCACGATGACCGCGTCGGTGAGGCCGAACTGGATCCAGCGGGCTGCCTCGCCCAGCGCGTCGGTGCCGGTGGCGCAGGCGCTGCTGATCGCCCGGCTCGGGCCGCGGGCCCCGAAGGCCATGCTGATCTCGCCCGCGGCGCTGTCGATCGCGCCGGTGATCGGGGCGTACGGGCTGATCGCGCGGGGCCCCTTCTCGCGGATGGCCACCGAGAAGCCGTCGATGGAGTTGACCGCTCCGTAGCCGCTGCCGATGAGAACGCCGACCCGGTCGGCGTTCTCATCGTCGATGTCCAGTTTGGACATCCGCTGGGCCTCCACGGCCGCGGCCATCGCGTACTGGGCGTAGCTGTCCATGCGGCGGGCGGTGGTGCGCGGGATGTGCTGGGTGGCGTCGAAGTCCTTGATCTGCCCCGCGATCGAGGTCGGCAGGTCGGAGGCGTCGAAGGTGCTGATCTCGGCGACACCGCTGCGGCCGGCGAGGAAGGCCTCCCAGGTGGCGTCGAAGGTCAGGCCGACCGGGGTCACGGCGCCGACGCCGGTGACCACCACGCGGCGGCGCAGCGGGCGGATGTTCTCGGAAATCATGGGAGCTCCTCATCGGGTTTGGCGGTGCCGAAGTCGCCTTCCGGGCGCAGGGCCGAGTCGTCGAGGGCCACCAGCACCTCGATCACGCAGGGCGTGCCCTCGGCGGTGAGCCGGACCGCTTCGGCGAGCGCCGGGGCGAGGTCCGCGCGCCGTTCCACCAGCGCGTGGTGCACGCCCGGGGTGCGGGCCAGGGGTTCGTCACCGGTGAAGGCGAAGCCGGTGATCGGTGGTTCGTGCTGGTCGGCCTGTTGCTGCAACCAGCCGTAGCCGCCGTTGCGCAGCACCAGGTAGCAGACGCCGAGGCGTTCGCGCACCAGCGTGCGCAGGTCGGCGGCGAACAGGGCGAACGCGCCGTCGCCGACCAGGGCCAGGACCGGCCGGTGCGGTGCGGCGACCTTCACGCCGGCGGCCGCGGCGGCACCGAAGCCGAGGCTGGTCTGCTCGGAAGGCACCACCGATCCGCCGCGTGGGCCGCAGCTGTAGTTCGGGAAGAAGTAGGACCACATGTCCTGCAAGCCGTTCTCCTGCACCAGGATCCGGTCCTGCGGGACGACCTGCTGCACCTCGGCGAGCAGGTCCGGGATGCGCAGCTCGCCGGACACCCGGGGCCGCAGCTCCTGGCGCGTGGCGGTGACGAGATCGGCCCACTCCCCGCGCCGGCCGCCGAGGTCGCCGGCCAGCCAGCCTTCGACGGTCGCGGCGGCGTCCCCGGCCACGCAGGGACCCGAGCGGTCGGTGGCGAACTCCTCGGCCGCGATGTTGAGCTGCACGACCGGGACCGCGTCGCCGATCGGCTCCGGCCAGTCGAGGGTGGCGGTCTCCTCCAGCCGGCTGCCCAGCGAGACCACGCAGTCCGAAGTGGACCAGAGCTGCGCGGTGGCCGGTGCGGCGTAGAGGCCGGAGAGCCCGAGGAAGTGCGGGTGGTCCTCGTCGACTGCCCCGCGTCCGGAGGCGGTGCAGAAGATCGCCGCACCGAGGCGCTCTGCCAGCCGTTCCACCACCCGATCCGCGTTGCGGTGCCGCATCCCGCCGCCGACCAGCAGGATCGGCCGCTCGGCCGCCCGCAACGGACGCGGGATGCCGGTGGTCAGCTCCAGACCGCGCCCGCGCAGCGGGACGTCGGCGTCCAGCAGGTGATCCGGCACTTCCAGGTACACCGGCCCGGGAGCGCCCTGGGTGGCCACCAGCAGGGCCCGGCGCAGGGCCGGGACCAGCCGGTCGGCGTGCTCGACCCGGTGCGCCCACTTGGTCAGCGGCGCGAGCGCCGAGACCTGGTCGAGCTCTTGGAAGGCGCGGGCACCGATGTGGTGCGGATCGGTGCCCGCGCCGATCAGGACCACCGGTGCGTGGGAGCACTGGGCTTCCAGCAGCCCGGTGGCGGCATTGGTGACGGCAGGGCCCTTGCCGACGACCGCGGCGGTCGCCGCCCCGGTCTGCAGCGCGTGGCCGGTGGCCATGAACAGGGCGTTGCGCTGGTCGCGGCACAGCACCAGCCTCGGCGGGTCGTCGGCGCGCTCGATCGCGTCGAGCAGCTTCAGGTCGTCGCCGGGCAGTCCGAACAGGGTGCCGGCGTCGTGCTGCCGCAGCACCTCCAGGACCGCCGGCCAGGCGCCTCTCACCTGGTCAGACATCTGCGGCCCCGATCAGCTCGCGGCGTCGCGACTCGGTGCCGAGGTGGTCGGCGACCGCCTTGGACAGCAGCAGCGGCTCGGCCACCCGGCGCGTTCCCAGCGCCGCGTAGTTCGCCACGATGCCCCGGCCGCCGAAGGGCTCGTTGCCGTCGTCGTGGTCGACCAGCGTGCTGTTGATCGTCACGTGGTGCCGCTTGCGCAGGAACTCCACCACCTCCGGCATGTCGCCGTAGACCGTGGCTCCCATAGCGCGGTCGATGTAGAACGGCGAGTTCAGCACCGACAGCAGTTCCTGGTCGGTCGAGTAGCGCACCACGTTGAAGATCGGCGCGAACATCTCCGTGGCCTGCGCCTTCGGGTCCAGCGGCAGGTCCAGCACGGTCGGCCGCAGGTGCATGTCGATGATGCTGACCTCACCGCCGGAGACGATGTGCCGGGAGTTGCGGCGCAGGTAGTCGAAGGAGTCGGCGAAGGCCTCCAGGTAGTACATCGACCCGTAGTCGCTGGTGGTGTCCCGGTTGTCGCCGTGCCGCAGCTTGGCCGCGTAGTGGCACAGCGCGGGCACGAACACGTCCGCCACCGACTCGTGCACGAAGATCCGGTCCGGGCCGAAGCAGTCCTGCCCGGAGTTGATCATCCGCACGTCGATCAGCGCGGGGATGGCGCTGCGCAGATCGGCGTCCGGGCCGACGATGAACGGGTTCACGCCCTGTCCGAAGAAGACGAACAGCTGCTCGGGGGTCAGCTGCTGGCGCACCTTCTCGGCGTTGTGGTAGGTGCCGGTGAACACGACGAGCTCGGATTCGGCGACCGCGCCCGCGATGAACTCGCGCTGCGCCATCGAGCAGTCGTGGATCGGCAGCTTGTGCGCGGGCGAGAGCAGCTCGTGCAGCTTGCGGGTCAGGTCGGCGATCTTGCTCGACGCGCGGAAGCTGACCTGGTCGCAGTACAGGCTGGGGATCAGCAGGTACAGCACGTAGGAGTACAGCGGGATGTTCGAGGGCATGAACACCGCCGCGCCGTCCACCGCTCTGGGCCGGTGCTTGAGGACCTCGTCCTGCGCGCCTTCCAAGGTCCGGATGCACAGGTCGATCTCGCCGTTGACCGTGGCGTGGTGCGAGACCTCGGTGAGCAGCTCGTGCACCTGGGAGCGCTGCGACTGCAGGAACTCCACGACGCTGCGCAGCGCCTGCAACCGCTCCGGGTGCGGGATCGACGGGGTGCCGCCGTGAACGCGGCCGCGGGCGATCTCGCGCAGCGCCTCGGTGTCGACCTTGCCGTTGAGGTTGAGCGGGAACTCCGGCACGACCACCACCCGGTTGGGCCGCTCGTACTCGGCGAGCTCGGCGGCGAACCGCGCCCGCCAGTGGCCGGCGCTGCGGTCCTGCTCGTCGGCGACGACGAACACCAGCTCGCTGCCCAGCCGCTCGTTGTCGAACGGGACCACGCGCACCGGGCGTCCGCAGCGCTCCACCTTCTCCACCAGCGCGTCCGGGTAGATCGTGTGGCCGAGGCGGTGCACCGCCTGCTTGCGGCCCACCAGGGTCAGGTTGCCCTGGTCGTCGAGCCAGCCGAGGTCGTTGGTGTGGTAGTCGCGGTCGACGACCGGCACCGGTTCGCCGTCCTCACCGAGCAGCGCGTTCATGTAGTCCGGCGTGCGCACCACGATCTCGCCGCGCTCCCCCGGCGGCAGCGGATTGCCCTGCGCGTCGACGATCCTGACGTCGATGCCGTCCAGCGCCCGGCCCACGCCCCTCGGGTCGGGTTCGACCGCGAGGGCGATGTTGCCGGCTTCGCTGCTGCCGTAGCCGTCGAGCAGCGGTGTGCCCAGCACCGTGCGGAACCGGCCGCTCAGCGCCGCCGGCAGCGGGGCTCCGCCCACGCACCACATCCGGACGCTGGCCAGCGACCCGTGGTAGCGGGTGCGCTTGCCGTAGATGGCCAGCATCGTGTCGTAGCTCGACGGGGTCGCGTCCACCACCGTCACGCCGTGCTCGCTGATGCGGTCCAGCGCCCGGTCCAGCCGGTTGGACGGGTTGACCACCAGCGTGAACTCCGACCACCACCACAGCAGGATGATCGACAAGCCGTACTGGTGCGAGAACGGCAGCAGCGGCATCAGCACGTCGCTGCCCGCGTACCGCATCCGGCGCTGGGTGCGCTCGATGTTGTCGCGCACCGACCCGCCCGAGCGCACGATGCCCTTCGGCGTTCCGGTGGTGCCCGAGGACCACAGCACCAGGCCGTCGTCGCGGCGGTACCAGGACTCGAACGACAGGGCGTCGTGGACGTCGGCGAAGGCGTCGACCGGCCTGGACAGCCGCACCTCGCTGAGCACGTTCTCCAGCGAGATGGTCTCGACGTCGAGCTCGTCGGCGGGCACGTTCTCGTCGCACAGCAGCCACTTCGCCTTGGCGTGCGCGATGCCCCGCCGGTGCTCCTTCGCCGACTGCCGGTGGTCGACCAGCACGATGGAGGCGTCCACGGCGATCAGCGCGAACAGCGCCACCACGAACTCCGCGGAGTTCGCCGCCGATAGCACCACCCGGTCGCCGGGGCGCACTCCCCCGCCGCGCAGCCGGTTGGCCAGCAGCGCCGCGTCCCAGGCCACCTGATCTCGGCTGACCACACCGTCGTCGGTGATGAGCCCGCCGCTCGCGTTGTCCCCCATGAAGCCTCGCCTTCCTGTAGTTCCGTGCGCGGAATTGGTCGTGGGCCGCTCAGCGCGCACCGGTGGGCACTCCGTCGGCCTGCGCGGACGCGGTCGTGATGAGGTGGTCCTGGAAGCTCTCGTCGATGCCGATCAGCCGCATGTGGCGGCGCAGGATGTCGACGCTCATCTGCCGGAACGTCTTGTTGGCGACCGCCGAGCTCTCCTGGTCGATCCGCAGCGCCAGCGGCACCGCCGCCTCCAGCACCTCGCAGATGTCGTCGTGGTGGCCTTCCAACACACCCGTGCGCAGGGCGTGCATGCCGAACCCGACGTGGCGGGACTCGTCCCGGCACATCGCGGTGAACGCGGTCTTGACGCCGTCGAGCAGCTCCATGTCGCGCAGCGCCTGGACCAGCACCCGCTGCCCGACCAGCGCCAGCACGCCTTCGGTGATCATGTGGAACAACGTCACGGCGCGCAGCCACTGCCCGTAGTCCAGCGGTCGTCGCTGCAGGTCGCGCACGATGCCGGCCTCCAGCATGCTGAGCTCGCGGTGCGCGGGCGCCGACATGTTCCAGCTCTCGGCGAGCATCCGCTTCGGGTCGGGGTCCATGCCGAGGATCTCCTCGCCGAGCCGGAACACCAGGTGCGTGTGCCGGGTCTCGTCGGCGATCTGGGTGCCCAGGAACACCGAGTACTGCTCGTCGGGCGAGCCGCTGATGATCGGTCCCAGCATGTCCAGCCCGGTGTACTCACCGATGATGAACGTCGCGATGGACTCACCGATGATCTTGCGGTAGCCGGGTGTGAGGACGTCGTGGAAGTTCTCCCGGTCCGGGCCGAGCTCGATGTCCACGGCGGACCACTGCTGGCGGTCCCACCTCTCGTAGAGCTCCTTGGGTTTGAGCCGCTGAGCGGCCACCACGTTCGCGTGCTGCATCACCTCGGCCAGCGGCAGCTTGGGCATCTCGCTCAGCGACGCCTCGTCCATGAGCAACGGAGTCCAACGGCTCATCTCAATCCTTCGCACCACATCGGACGATCCCGCTCGCGCCGCGCGAAAAGCGGTGCGGCAGCGGAGATCGCTAGAAGTTCGACACGGACCCCGGCGGGGTGAAGGCGCACCACCGGCCGGGAAGTGGAAAGACTGAGCAAGCTCTGATCGCGGAGAGCAGGCACAGTGAAACAACCGCCACCGGGCCGGTCAAGCGGTTCTGGGAATTGTGGGGTTCGGGACCCCCTACCCCTATTTGGCTGGAAGTGGTCAGCACTGCGCCGAATGGCCTCGATCCCGTCCTCAGCCCGACCGAACATCGTGGTTTCGCTTGACAGTTTTCGGGGCGCTGCTTAGCGTTTCGCGCCGTCCGGAGGCATTCCCCGATGAAAAAGGGGGAAAACTGGGGACGCGTTCACGGGAACCGCGGATCGTCGGGATGCGTCGGACGGGAGACTGGAGCAAGCAAGGCATCGCGGGGAAACCGAACATCCGTCGGTCCCACTTTCACCCACACACGCTGAACAACTGCTGACGACTTTTTCCGCAAGCGGATCGCGCGCGTCTGATCCGGGTGGACGAACACGTCTGCGGGGCGCGGTTGTTCCGCATCACGACGCTGACCGAAGAAGGTGCCCATGCAGGGAAGAATCGTCCGGATCGAATGGGCCGGCGAAGACGACTACGACCTCATCGCGAGCTGGTTGAAGCCCCTTTCGCCGAACGCGGCGATGACCGCCGACACCCGGGAATTCCTCACCCCGGCCAAGGTCAAGGCCGCCAACGAGGACGGCAACGTGCGCTTCTTCATGGCCGTGACCCATGACGGGGAACGCGTCGGGGCCGTCAACTACCGGCCGGTGAACAGCTCCGGTTCCTACAGCATCGGCGGGATCGTCGGCGACTGGCAGAAGTGGAGCCGCGGTTACGGGGCCGAGGCGTTCGGACTGGTCATCGAGCACCTCTTCAACGGCATCAACGCGCACCGCGTGGAGTTCACCACGGCCGCCTACAACAAGGAAACGCTGAAGATCCTGACCAAGGGCGGATTCGTCCTGGAAGGCGTGCTGCGCGATTACCACTTCCTCGACGGCATGTACTACGACCGCACGATCTGGTCGATCCTGCGCGAGGAGTTCGAGGAGCACGCGGCCGCCGACGCCGGTCAATTCCCGGTGATCGACGCGATTCCCGCCGAGGACAAGGAGAAGGCCAGGGAACTGCTCAGCAAGTACCTGGCGAACGACCCGCCGACCTCGCTGCGCGATTTCGACCGCCGCAGCGGCCGGACGCGTTCCTACTGATCCGGCGGGCACGAGGGGGACTTCAGGAATGCGCGAGGATTTGGAGCTGTACTCGCTGGCCGACCGGCTCTTCTACGAGGCTCCGTCGCGGTGGCTGGCGGCGGAGAGCACGTTCGATCTGACCTTCCCGGACGGCTGGAACCGCGGCGGCAACCTCGATTGGTGCATGGCGCGCCCGGCGGGGGTCGAATTGCCCGGTCAGGGCTGGAAGATCCACGTCTCGGCGACCCCGGACAACGCCGAGCGCGTGCTGGACGTGGTCTCCCGGTACTGCTTCGAGTCCGGCATCGCGTTCAAGTTCCTGCGCACCAGCCGCCTGGTGACCGCCTACAGCCTCAAGTACGCGCCGCGCTCGGCCAGCGGGAAGCTGCTGACGCTCTACCCGGTCGACGACGCGCAGCTGGAGGCCGCGGTCGACGCGCTCGCCGCGTCGCTGACCGGTGAGCGCGGGCCGTACGTCCTGACCGATCTGCGGATCGGCGAGGGACCGGTCTTCGTGCGCTACGGCGGCTTCCTCACCCAGCACTGCTTCACCGCCGACGGGGATCGGGTGCTGGCCATCGAGAACCCGGACGGCACCTTGGTCCCCGACGACCGGCGACCTTTCTTCACCACTCCCGACTGGGTTCGCCCACCGGAGTTCCTGAAGCCGCACCTGGACGCGCGGTCCGCGCAGTCGGCCTCGCTGGGGTACCAGATCACCGAGGCTCTGCACTTCTCCAACGGCGGCGGGGTCTACCTCGCCCACCGCGACGGCGACGGGGCCGAAGTGGTCCTCAAGGAGGCTCGCCCACTGGCCGGGCTGGACTCGGCGGGCCGGGACGCGATCGCGCGGCTGGAGCACGAGGTGCGGGCGCTGCGCGCGCTCGACGGCGTCGAGGGGGTGCCGCGGGTGCACGAGGTCGTCGACGTGTGGGAGCACCGCTTCGCCGTGCTGGACCGCGTCCCCGGCCGCACCCTGCAGGCCTGGAGCGCGCTGCACCACCCGCTGGTCGGTCCGCAGCAGGAACCGGAGGCCGGGCGCGCCTACGCCGAACGCGCCGTCGGTGTCCTGGAGCGGGTGGGCGAACTGCTGGAACGCATCCACGAGCGCGGCGTGGTGTTCGGCGACCTGCACCCGGCGAACATCTTGGTCGACGACGAGGACCGGGTCGGGCTGGTGGACTTCGAGTCGGCTTCCCAAATCGGCGACGGGCAGCGCCAGCACATGGGTTACGCGGGTTTCACCGATCCCGAGGCGCGCGGCGCCGAGATCGACCGGCAGGCGCTGGGCGTGCTCGCGATGTGGCTGTTCCTGCCGCTGACCAGCCTCAACGCGCTGTCCCCCGGCAAAGCGGGCGATCTGCTCGCCGCAGTGGAGGAGCACTTCGAATTGCCCGAGCACGTGCGAGGTCTCATCCTCGACCGGATCCGCAGACCGGTGCTCGGCACCCAGGTCGCGGCAGCACCGGAGGTCCGGTTCACCGACGAAGCGGGACGCCGCGCCGCGCGGGAGTCGCTGGCCGAGGCGATCCGCGCCACCGCCACCCCGGAGCGCGACGACCGGCTCTTCCCCGGCGACGTGCAGGGGTTCCTCAACGGCGGCACCGACTTCGCCTTCGGCGCGGCCGGGATCCTGTGGGCGCTGCGCACCGCCGGCCACGAGGTCGATCCGGTGCACGCGGCCTGGCTTCGCGAGCACGCGTCCCGGTCGGATCTGCAGCCCGGCTTCTTCGACGGCGCCCACGGCATCGCGCACGTCCTAGACATGCTGGGACACCACGACCAGGCGGCGGAACTCATCACCGGCGCCGAGCCGGACGTGGCGCGCACGCACGACGTCAGCCTGTTCGGCGGCCTGGCCGGGATCGGCCTGAACCACCTGCACGTGGCCGGCCGCGACGGCGAGCACCTGACCCGCGCGCTGGGCCTGGCCGACCGGCTGGCCGAGGCCGTCGAGAGCGGCCGGTCGCACGGCATCGACGTTGCCGGCCGCATCGGGCTGCGCGACGCCGGATCGCGCGGCGGGCTGCTGCGCGGCTGGACCGGGCCCGCGCTGTTCTTCTTGCGCTGCTTCGAGACGACCGGGCAGCGCGAGCACCTGGACCTCGCGGTCCGCGCGCTGCACCGGGACCTCGACCTGTGCGTGTCCCGGCCGGACGGAACGTTGCAGGTGGACGGCGGTTTCCGCACCCTGCCGTACCTCGACGTCGGCTCGGCGGGCATCGGGCTGATCGCCGACCAGGTGCTGCGGCACGTGCCCGACGAGCGGCTCTCGGAGTCCGCGGCGGCGCTCAGCGAGAGCTGCCGCAGCACGCTGGTCGTGCAGTCCGGGCTGTTCAGCGGGCGCGCCGGGCTGCTGGCGACGCTGGGCCAGCTGTCCCGGGACGGTTCTGGCGGCCGGTTGCCGGACTCCGTCGTCGCGCACCTGTCAGTGCTGCACTGGCACGCGCTCGGCTATCACGGGCACCTGGCCTTCCCCGGTGAGGGCAATTTCCGGCTCGCGATGGATTTCGCCACCGGAAACGCGGGAGTGCTCGCGGCACTGGCTTCGCTGGACGATTCCGATGCTGAATTCATGCCTTTCCTGACACCGAGAGGAATTGCGCCAGCATTCGCTCGAACCCGTTGCGGTGGCGAGGGTTCTGATAGTGTTCTCGACGCCCCCGAGGGAGACTTCCACCCGGGCGGAATTGGCGGCGCGAACAATTCTGTTCGCTGATCGATCCGCCTTCGCGGGTGATGCGATCACAGATGTCTTCGCCGTTCGCAGTCCGGCGAGGAAACCCGAGAAGCACGTTAGGTGGTGATTTCAAGTGTCCATCCTCGACCTCCAGGCCCTGGAGACCACCGCGGCCGAGGCCGCCGTCCCCGGCAGCACCGCGAGCACCAACTGCTGAACCACTCCATCGCCGCACACGCGATGAGTGAAACCCGAAAAACACGATAGGTGGTGATTTCAGATGTCCATCCTCGACCTCCAAGCCCTGGAGACCACCGCGGCCGAGGCCTCTGTCCCCGGCAGCACGCAGAGCACGAACTGCTGAAGCAATTCGCTGTGAACTGCTGAAGCACACCTGGCGTTCCGCCGGTCCGGACTTCGCATCCGGGCCGGCGGAATCGCCGTTGCCGACCACGGAGATCGCCGTGATCGGCAATACTGTCCCGCGAGTTGATCTACGCGAAACGGCACCTCCGACGGGAAACGGGACCGCCATGACCAACAGCGCCGAACGCCGGCGATTCGGCCGCACGGAACGAGTGCTGCACTCGGCCGCCTTCGCCGGCGGTCCGATGGAGGTGCTCGACTTCCTCCTCCCGCTCTACAGCGGTGCGGTGCTGGCCGCCACGCCCGGCGAGGCCGGGGCCCTGGTCGCGGTGTGCGCGCTGGCCGCGCTGGTGGCGCGGCCGCTGAGCGGTGCGCTGGTCGACCGCGGCAACGAGCTCGTGGTGGCCGCCGCGGGCGCGGTCGTGCAAGCCGGTGCGCTGGCCGGGTTCGCGCTGAGCGGTGGCCTGCTGCCCGCGTTCGCGATGGCGGCCCTCAGCGGTGTCGGCGGGGCGCTGTTCTGGGTCGGCGTGCGCAGCTGGATCGCCGACCGCTCCGGCGACGACGACGCTCGCGGGTTCGGGCGGCTGCTGTCGTTCGAGGGCACCGGCGAGCTGATCGCCTACGTCGTGTGCTTCACCATGCTCGAAGACCTCGGCTATCCGGCGGTTTTCGTCCTCGGGGCCACCTCGGTGCTGATCGCGGCGGTGCTGCTCGGTTCCGCTGCGCGCGGCGGCGAGAAGGGGCCGCAGCCCCAGGAGGAATCCGCTTCGCCGAAGGACGTGCTGCCGTTCCTGGTGATCTGCGGTGTGACGGCCGCGCTGGAAGCCGCCATGAGCCTGCTGCTCCTGCTGCACCTGCAGACCGCCCACCACTACGGGCCCTACGCGATCGCGTCCGCGCTGGCCCCGGGTTTCATCGCGTTCATCCTGGTGCCGAGCGTCGCCCACCGGGTGGTGGCGCGGATCGGCAAGCGCTCGGCGGTGATGCTCGCGCTGCTGGCCAGCGCGCTGGTCACCGGGGTGCTCGCCGCCGCCCCCGAACCGTGGGTGCTCACCGTCGTGTGGGTGTTCGCCGCCGCGGCGCTGGGGATCGCGATTCCCGCCGAGCAGTCGGCCGTTTCGGAACGAGCGGGCGGCCGGGTGGGGCGGCGGATCGGTCACTACGAGACCGCGCAGCTGGCCGGGGTGACCGTGGGCACGGCCGCCATCGGTTTCGTCTACCAGACCAGCGGGATCACCCTCTCCGGAACCGTGCTGGCCGTGGGCCTGGCGGCCACCGCCGCGACCGTCCCGTTCGCCTGGCGTTCGCTGAACAGCACCGCCGCCGCACCGGACACCAGCGGGTGAGCGCGTGCGACCGACGCGAGCGCCTGCCGACGCACCCACGGTGCGGTTGAGGAAACCTCCGCTCAAGCGAGGCCCGTACCGGGGTTTGCTCACCGGTTCGTCGATCAACGTCATCGGCGACGTGATCGGCACCTCGGCGTTGCCGCTGTTCGTCCTGGAAACCACCCACGACCTGGCGCTGACCGGCTGGATCGCGGCGGTGAGCGTCGGCGGCTCGGTGGTCACCGGTCTGCTGCAGGGGCCGCTGATCGACCGGATCGGCTTCCGCGTCAGCATGCTCGGCTCCAGCGTTTTCGCCGCGGGCACCACGCTGACGGTGTACCTGCTGCACGTCGCCGGGCTGCTGTCCCCCTCGCTCCTGCTGCTGCTCGCGCTGGTGCGCAGCGTCGCCGACGAACCCGGCCGGGTGGCGATCTTCGGGATGGTCCCGCACCTGGCCGGGCAGGCCGGGGTGCCGCTGGAGCGCGCCAACGCGACGCTGCGCACCGTCACGGCCGGTTCGAACCTGGTGGGGCCGCTGGCAGCGGGCGGGATCGCGGCGTTCGCCGGCAGCGAGTGGACGATCCTGCTCAACGCCGCCACCGGCATGCTCGGCACCGCGGTGCTGCTGCTGTTCGCGCGCGCCTCGAAGTCCGGTGCGGGCGAGCCGGAGCGGGACGGTTCCGAGGACGGCGTGGGCTACTTCCGGCGGTTCCGCGTCGGGCTGCGCTACCTGTTCCAGGACAAGCTGCTGCGCACGCTGGTGGTCGCGACGATGCTGTTCGCCGCGTTCGACACCAGCTTCGCCTCGATCGGGCTGACCGCCTACGCCTCGGAAGTGCTCCACCAGCCCGCCCTCTACGGCGGGCTGATCAGCGCGTTCGGCATCGGGTCGCTGGTCGGCACGATCGGCTACGGCGTCATCGGGCACAAGCTCCCGAAGCGCCGGACCTACCTCGGCGTGTACCTCGCCTTCGCCGGGCTGGTGCTGCTGATGGCGCTGGAGCTCAGCGCCGTGCCGGCGTTCGCGCTGATGGCGGCGGCGGGCGTGGTGACCAGTCCGCTGGACATGCTCTACATGGCGGCGCTGCAGGAACGGGTGCCGAAGCGGATCTTCGGGCGGGTGATCAGCATCGCCAACACCGTGCTGAGCGCGCCCGCGCCGCTGGCGGTGGCCGCGGCGACGGGGTTGATCAGCTCGGTGGGCGTGCGGGTCACGATGCTGGTGCTGGGGTGCTGCTACCTCGCGCTCGCCGTCGGGCTGATCTTCGTGCGGCACCTGCACAAGCTCGACTCGATGCACATCGACCACAGCGAGGTGACGCGCCGGATCCCGTGCCTGGAC
The DNA here is from genome assembly GCF_035320975.1 of Saccharopolyspora mangrovi. NCBI lineage: Bacteria > Bacillati > Actinomycetota > Actinomycetes > Pseudonocardiales > Pseudonocardiaceae > Saccharopolyspora > Saccharopolyspora mangrovi. The sequence goes on from NZ_JAWLNX010000030.1 coordinate 75,086, forward strand.
GAGGTCACGCAACCCGTTCGGCACCGGTTCGACCAGGCCGCCACTCGGCCCATTCCCAGAATTCCCCATTCGAACCCGGGACATCGGGTGTGGATGCTCTCGGCCGATGCCGGGCTCACCCAACCGATTCCGCGAATCAACTCGTCGCACCTGACGACGATGCGGTGGCGGAAGTGATCCCGCATCGTTCGGAAATCCGTGGGACATCGAGCAAAACCGCATTTTCGAGAACTGGTCGCTGCTAGGATCGCGATCATCAATTGATTCAGCACGGAGGATTCATGTCGAACGCGAAGTACATAGCCCTCGGCACGGTGATGCTGGTGGCGGGCATTCTGCTGAGGGTGTACGGGGGTGAGACCGAGTTCGGTCCCTTCGAATTGCGCACGGTGGGCAACGTGCTCGCCATCATCGGCGGCATCGAGATCGTGTTCGCGATCGCCGCGATCTTCTTCCCGGAGAAGAAGAAGCTCGACTGAGCAGCACTGGGGGCTCGACGCGTGAAGTTCTCCGGTGGCCGCGGCGGCGGCCACCGACTTCGCGAACACCCATTCGGCGAGGACCCCTCACGACCCCGACATCACTTCGAAATCGTTGGCGCACAATGTCCATCCGGGTAGGTTGATCACATGGGACTGGGGCTGGAACTGACGGGAACGAATGCCACCTGGGTGTTCGAAGACGATCGAATCGAGATCAATTACTCGAGCGGACTCGGTCATCCCCGGCTGCTGCGCAAGCTCAAGCACCGGACCATCCCGTACCGAGCGATTTCTCGCGCCACCTCGGCGGGCGGAGACGGAAATCCGCAGCTGACCCTGCATTTGCGGCCCGGTGCCGATCCGCTCACCGAAGTCGCCGCCGGTCAGCTCTCCGACGATTCCGAACCGCACCAGATCGAGCTGGAGCCGAATCAGCAGGAACTGGCGTCCTACTACGCCGACCACATCAACGACCACTGCGATCTGAACCCGGATTCCGGTTCGCCCGCAGCGCGTTTCCTCGTCGAGGTGGACCAGACCCCGCGCCGGCTCAAGGGGTACGACGGGGAGGCGACCTTCGACGGCGCCGCCGTCGAGTTCCAGTGGCACCCGGACGCCTCCAAGGTCAAGCACCGCTCGCCGAAGCGGCGCCACGAGCTCACCGAGCTCGCCGGTGTCGAATGGGTCAAGCCCGGCCTGACCTCGGGTCACGTCCTGCTGCTGCCGCGCGGTGAACGGTCCGACGTCCCGCCCGCCGACGACGTCCGGGCCCTGCTGTTCGGGTTCGGCTTCGGCACCACGGCCAACTCCCTGCCGTTCGCCGCGGCCGTGCTGGCCGCGATCCAGCAGGCGCAGCCGGACGCGACCGCCCTGGGCACCTCGGCGAACCGGCTGATGCTACCCGCCGCGCCGCAGCAGACCGGCATGTCGCGCGAGGAGATCCTCGCGACGATCCGCGAGCTGGGGCAGCTCCACGCCGACGGCATCCTCACCCAGGAGGAGTTCGAGCAGAAGAAGCGGGAACTGCTCGACCGGCTCTGATCGCGGCGAACGAACCCAAGCCAGAGAGGTGAATTCCGGTGCGCCGTGACGCGCTCTACTTCCCGGGCCTGGTGCCGACGAAGTTCTCCTCGGTCGAGGACTTCCTCCGCACCAACGACTACGCCCGCCGCAGGATCGAGGTCGCCGACGGCGTCCTCGGCTACTCGCTGCTGGACTCCTACGCCCACGCCGAGGTCTACGACTGGGAGGTCTACGAGTCGGGTTTCATGGCGCTGACCCTCGCGCTCGCGGACTGGGCCCTCGACCACGTCGAGATCAACCCGGTGCTGTGCGGCGGCCAGAGCTTCGGCGCCATCAACGCCGCGGTCTTCAGCGGTTCGCTGTCCTACGAGGACGGTCTGGAGCTGGTGCGCAGCAGCGCGGCGGTGGAGATCGAGCACTTCGAGGCGCAGCCGGAACCGCTGGGCTGCCTGTTCTTCTACCGGCTCGACTCCCGGCAGGTCGACGAACTGGTGGACGCCTTCCGCGCCGAGGGGCACGAGGTGGAGGTGTCGATCTACCTCGACGACACCGTGCACGCGGTGTCCGGCACGCTCGCCGACCTGGACCTGCTGGAGCAGCGCGTCCGCGCAGCCGGTGGCTACCCCTTCTACACGATGAACCGCTCGGAGCACTGCGCCAGCGTCCGGCCGCTGCGCGACCGGCTGGAAACCGAGGTGTACGACCGCGTTTCGTGGCAGTCCCCGCGGTGGCCGATGCTCTCCGACGTCAGCGGCGAGCTGCTGTCGGATCCCGAGGAGATCAAGCAGGACCTGCTCGACGGGTGGGTGACCCCGGTGCACTGGAGCACCGTGGTCGAGGGCATGCGCACCGCCCGCGCCGAGCACGCGCACATCATCGGTCCGCGCAACATGTTCGCCCGGATCACCAACAACGCGCTGCCGACCGACGTGATCACCCCGAAGAAGGTCGCGGACCACGAGTCCGCGGCGATCCCGAATCGAGTTCACCGATGAGCACCCGATTACCCCCGGGCCCGTCGATCTCCTCGTGGGCGCAGACGTGGCAGTACTGGAAGTCCCCGGCGGAGTTCGTGCGGCGCTGCCACGGCGAGTTCGGCGACCGGTTCACCGTGCGCGTGTGGCCGTTCGGCACGATCGTCTTCCTGGCCGGCCACGACGACGTCAAGTCCCTGGTCCGCAGCGACGCGTCGGTGTTCCAGGCCGGCCGGTCCAACAGCTTCGCCGAGATGGTGCTGGGCCGCCGGTCGGTGTTCGTCATCGACGACGAGGAGCACGCCCGCACCCGCGCGCTGATGATGCCGGCGTTCCACGGCAAGGCGGTTCGCGACCAGGTCGAGCTGATGCGCGAGATCACCGCCGACGACCTCGCGACGTGGCCGGTGGGCGAGCCCGTGCGGGCGTTGCCGCACATGCAGGCCATCTCGCTGGAGGTCATCTCCCGCAACGTGATGGGCCTCGACGACCCGGTGTTGAAGGAGCGCGTGCAGACCGCGGTCCTGCGGCTGCTGCGCACCGGCAGCGTGTTCGACCTGCTGCCCGGCTACGACCGGTTCCCGAGGCTGCACCCGGCGCGGCTCCGCCGCAAGCGGCCGCGCGACCGCGCCGACGCCCTGCTGCGCGAGCAGATCGCCACGCACCGGGAGGATCCGCGGCTCGACCAGCGCACCGACGTGCTGGCGATGCTGCTGCGCGCCTCCGACGCCGAGGGCGGGTGGATGTCGGACGAGAACATCTGCGACCAGCTGATCACGCTGCTGCTGGCCGGGCACGAGACCACCGCGACCGGCCTGGCGTGGTGCCTGGAGCGGCTGGTCCGCCACCCGGACGTGCTGGCCAAGGCGCAGCAGGCCGCTGACGAGGACGATGACGCCTACCTGGACGCGGTGATCAAGGAAGCGCTGCGCGCCCGGGTGGTCGTCCCGGAGATCGGGCGGAAGCTCTCGCGCGAGGCCGAGTTCGCGGGCTTCCGGATGCCCGCAGGCACGAACCTGTGGCCGAGCATCGAACTGCTGCACTCCTCCACCGACGCATTCCCCGACCCGGAGGCCTTCCGGCCCGACCGGTTCCTGCGGCGAGGTGCGCTGGCGGACTGGGTTCCGTTCGGCATCGGCAACCGGCGCTGCCTGGGCGCCACCTTCGCGCAGGTGGAGTCGCGGGTAGTGCTGCGGGAGATGTTGCGCCGCTTCGAGTTCGCCACGACCGACGCCCCGGCGGAGGCCGCGGTGCCGCGGCACGTCACGCGGGTTCCAGGCGAACTCGCGACCGTGACGGTGCGACGGCTGCGCAGCGCGGCATGAGCGCGGTCTGCGTAGTGGGGGCGGGACCGCGCGGCACCTCGGTGCTGGAACGGCTGTGCGCGTGGGCCGACGACCGGCCGCTGGAGATCCACGTGGTCGACCCGTTCCCGCCGGGCCCGGGCCGGATCTGGCGGCGGGAGCAGTCGGACCTGCTGTGGATGAACTCCACGGTCGCCGACGTGCGGATGTTCACCGGCCCCGGCACGGCGAAGTTCGGCAACGCCGGTGCGGTCCCGACCTTCGAGGAGTGGCTGGCGACCGACGCCCCGCACGAGCTCTCCGGTGAGCTCGCGGCGCTCGCCCAGCGGCTGAGCGGGCGCTCCTTCGCGCCACGGCCCCTGGTCGGCGAGTACTACTCGTGGGTGTTCGACCGCGTGATCGCGACCGCGCCCGGTTCGGTGCGGGTGGTGGTCCACCGCACCCGCGCCACCGACCTCGCCGACGGCCCGGACGGCCGGCAGCTGGTGACGCTCGCCGACGGGTCCCGGCTGGCCGTGGACCAGGTCGTGCTCGCCCAGGGCAACTTCGAGGCGCGGGCCACCGACGAGGAGCGGGACCTGTCGGCCTTCGCCGAGCGGCACGGGCTGCGGTACTTCCCGTCGGGCTACTTCGACGAAGCCCGACTCCGGTCGGTGCCGGCGGGCGAACCGGTGCTGCTGCGCGGTTTCGGGCTGACGTTCATCGACTGCATGGCACTGCTGTGCGAGGGCCGGGGCGGCCGGTTCGAACCGGACCCCGACCACGGGCTCCGCTACCTGCCGTGCGGCCGGGAACCGGTGCTGTTCGTCGGTTCCCGGCGCGGCCTGCCCTACCGCGCGAAGTTCGGCTACCAGCTCGAACCGCCGCCGCTGCCCCGGTTCTTCACCGCCGAGGCGGCGGGCGAGCTCGGCGTGCCGCTGGAGTTCGAGCGCGACCTGCTGCCGCTGCTGTCGAAGGAGGTGGCGGCCGCCTACTACCACGAGTTCTTCCGCACCAACCCGGATCGCGTCCGGCGCAGCTGGCCGGACTTCTCGGCCGACCTGGTCGATCTCGACTGGGGCGGCCGCGAGTGGGACGAGCTGGTCGCGGCGAGCGTGCCCGAGGAGCGCGACCGCTTCTCCTGGAACCTGCTGGACCGCCATCTCGACACCGTTGCCGGTGAGGACCTGCAGGCCGCGATCCGCGATCACATCGCCGAGGACCTGCGGCACCGCGGTGACCCGGCGTTCAGCCCGGAGCTGGCCGCGGTGCAGGGCCTGCTCTCAGCCGTGGGGGTGCTCATCGAGTTGGCGGAGTCGGAGCGCCTGTCGGCGCGTTCCCTGGTGGTGGAGCTGGAGAACGGCTTCCTGCCGCTGCTGAGCTTCATCACCAGCGGTCCGCCGCCGCAGCGGCTGGCCGAACTGCTGGCGCTCTCGCGCGCGGGCGTGGTCCGGTTCCTCGGTCCCGGCACGCAGGTGCGCGCCGAGGACGGCGTCTTCCGCGCCACCGGCGCGCTCGCCTCCGACGTCGTGGAGGCCCGTTGCCTGGTCGAGTCGCGGCTGCGCACCCCGTCGCTGCTGGACACCGACGACGACCTGCTGCAACGGCTGTTCGAGCGGGGCGAGTGCGTCGCCCAGACGCACCGGGATCCCGACGGCTCGGACCACACCACGGGCAAGATCAGCGTCCGCGCCGGCGACCACCGCCTGCTGCGCGCCGACGGAACCGCTCACCCGACAAGGTTCGCCATCGGCCCCTACGTCGCCGGTGTGCACACCGGCACCAGCGGCCCCGGCGCCTCCGGGTTCTTCGCGGGCAGCGACCTCGTCGCCCGCACGGCGCTGGCGGTGGCGCCCGCACCGGTCAGTAGCTGAAGACCTGCGCGAACCCCTGCACCGCCGCCGCGCAGACCAGCAGCGCCACGACGACCAGCACGAGGTTCTCCTTCCAGGTGTTGACGTGCTCGCCCATGATCCGGCGCTTGTTGAGCATCACGATCAGGCCGATCACGATGATCAGCAGGAACGGTGAGGTCAGCACGTGCGAGATCACCACGAGCACCACGAATCCCGGCGCGGCGGGCAGCGACCACACGATCGCGGCCAGGCCCCAGACGACCACCACCTTGTAGAAGCCGTCCTTGCGCGGGTCGTCGCCGACCCGTTCCCGGCGGCCCGGCCGGACCGCGTGCAGGGCTTCGACGCTCATCTTGCTCAGCGCGAACAGCGAGCCCGCGACCGTGGTCCACGCCGCGCCCAGCAGGCCCAGGTAGAACAGGTAGGTGCCGAGGGGGCCGATCGCGGTGCCCAGCGCTCCGGCGATGTCGGAGGCCTCGTCGACCCCTTCTCCGGTGCTGAGCACCTCCGCCCCCAGCGCCCACACGCACACGCCTAGGAAGAGCACCACGACCGAGCCGAACAGCAGGTCGTACTGCTGGACGCGCCGGTAGGCAGGTGTCACCCAGCCCTTCTCGCGCAGGAACTGCGGGTAGAACAGGTTGGCCATCGAGCCGAGAGTCGCCAGCACCAGGCTCGAGGCCACCAGAGACGAGTCGAACAGGCCGCTCTGCGGTGGCAGTTCGAAGGCGAAACCGCGCACCAGTTCGGGCCAGTTGATGCCCACCATGACGACGCCGACGACGAACGCGCCCACCATCACCGCGAGGACGATCTTGAAGGTGTTCTCCAGGACGCCGTAGGCACCTCGGAAGGTCACGGCGAACACCGAGACCGCGCCGATCGCCGACCACCAGAACGGCGGCAGCCCGCCGAACAAACCGTGCAGCGCCACGCCCACGCCGCTGAAGCTGAACGCCAGCAGCAGGTGCGTGTAGAGCACGAAGGAGATCAGCATCAGCCAGCCGAAGATCGGGTGGGTGCGGGCGAAGCCGCGCACGATGCTGGAATCGTTCTGCACGTTGTAGAGCGGGTACTTGGCGAGGCTGTTGACGAACAGGAAGCGGAAGACCAGCGACAGCGGCAGGACCCACAGCAGCGCGTAGCCGTAGTTGCCGCCGGCCACCGAGTTGTCGATGAGGTCGCCGGTGCCGACCCAGCTCAGCGCGATGACGATGCCGGGCCCGAACGACTTCAGGTACCCCAGGAACGAGGTCGGCGGCGGTGCGGCGGTCGTGTCGGCGGGCGTGCTCCTGATCGGATTCGACTCAACCACGAAAGGCTCCTTTGCCCCGTGCCGGGACCGACGTTCCGACGCACCTGGCAGGCGGGCTGCGGAGTCCGGCTGCCCGGGAAGCTCGCAGCTGGCGAACGTCGTAGTGTCCTGAATCACCCGGCGTGATCGAGCTCGACGCTAAATCCCCGCACAATGCCAGTCCAACATCGGTTCGGCATCAGCCGATACCCGAACCGCATCGCGCGCGTTCGCCAGCGGCAACGGGCAGTTCGGGGCCATGATCAAAACCCGTCGTGCCCGGGCGGTTTCGACCGGAACTGCGCATTTCCCGGAAATCTCGGGAAAACCAGGAAAAGTCGGGCACGTGCGCAGGACCCGGAATAATTCCGGGTCCAGGTACCTTCTGGTGTCGTGCCCGCTTCGTCTTCCGGTGTGGGGCTGCGCTCCGAGCGCGGCCCGATCCTGCTCGCCCTGATGCTGTCCACCGCCCTGGTGGCGCTGGACGCGACGATCATCGCCACCGCTTCGTCCACGATCGCCCGCGATCTCGGCAGTTTCGCGCAGGTGCCGTGGCTGTTCTCGGCGTACCTGCTCGCGCAGGCAGTCAGCACGCCGCTGTTCGGCAGGCTCGCCGACTTGCTCGGCCGCAAGCGGCTGATGCTCGCCGGCGTCGGGTTCTTCCTGGTCGGCTCGGTGCTGTGCGGTGCGGCCTGGTCGATGCCCGCGCTGATCGTCGGTCGCGTGCTGCAGGGGCTGGGCGCGGGTGCGGTGATGCCGGTGTCGCTGACGATCGCCGCCGACATCTACACGCTGCAGGAACGCGCGAAGACGCAGGGCTACCTGGCCTCGGTGTGGGCGATCTCGTCGGTGGTCGGCCCGACGCTGGGCGGGGTGTTCAGCCAGTTCCTCAGCTGGCGCTGGATCTTCTGGATCAACCTGCCGCTGTGCTTCGCGGCCGGGGCGATGCTGCTGCTGAAGTACCACGAGTCGGCGCGCGAAGGTGACCGGGAACCGATCGACTACCTCGGTGCCGCGCTGCTGACCGGCGGCAGCACGCTCGTGCTCCTCGGTCTGCTCGACGGCGGCACCAGCTGGGCGTGGATGTCGGTGCCGTCGGTGCTGATCTTCGTCGTGGCGGTGCTGCTGCTCGCGGCGTTCGCCGCGCACGCGCTGCGCACGTCGCACCCGATCCTGAACCTGCGCCTGCTGCGGCGGCGCGTGGTGGGCGTGCCCACGGCCGTCTCGCTGCTGGTGGGCGTCATCGTGCTGGGCCTGTCCACCTACGTGCCGATCTACGCCCAGGGCGTGCTCGGCCTCGGGCCGCTGATCGCCGGTTTCGCGCTGGCCGCCATGACGGTCGGCTGGCCGCTGGCGGCGACCAACGCCGGCCGCGTCTACCTGGCGCTCGGGTTCCGGTACACGGCGATGATCGGTTCGTCGTTCGTGCTGGTCGGCACCGCGCTGACGCTGCTGCTGGGCGAGCGGTCGTCGGTGTTCGCGGTCGGGGCCTTCACGTTCGTGGTCGGCATCGGCATGGGCCTGACCGCGGTGCCCACGCTGATCGCCTCGCAGTCCTCGGCCGCGTTCAGCGAGCGCGGCGCGGTCACCGGCGTCAACATGTTCGCCCGCTCGCTGGGCTCGGCCGTGGGCGTGGCGGTCTGCGGCGCCATCGTCAACGCCCTCACCACGGTCTCCCCCGACGGAACCCCGGCAGGACCAGGCCTGATGTCCGCCCTGCACATCGTCTTCGGCCTGCTGGTGCTCATCGCAGCAGCCCTCGTCGTCCTGGCGTTCCTGATGCCACCAGACCACCCCAAGCACCGAGCACCACAAGTCGAACAACCCGACGAAACCGCCACGGTCTGAGGAACCTCAGGGCCACTCCCCTCTCGCTGCGCGCCGGTGGTCAGCGGTGTGCGACCAGTTCGATGGCGGGGCTGTTGAAGCGTCGCGGGCGGGCGGTGAGTTCGATCCCGTGGAATCCGGCCTCTTCTGCGTCGTGCTGCACGGTTTCCGGGGTCACGTCCAGGACGTGCCGGTGGACCGTGATCACCAGGCGTCCGTTCGGGCGCAGGACCCGGTGCAGCTCGGCGAATCCCGCCGGGCGGTCCCACAGCATCACGTTGTTCACCGAGATCACCGCGTCCATCGAGGCGTCCGCGCAGCCGGTCCACTCCGCGGAGCCCTCGCGCAACTCGACCAGGCCGGCATCGACCTGCCTCGCGCATCGCGACGCCGCCATCTCGTGCATGGGCGCGGACGGATCGACCCCGACGACGTGACCGCCCGGGCCAACAGCGTCGCCGCACAGGTGCAGCCCCACCCCGGGGCCGTGGCCGACGACCAGCACCCGCTCGCCCGGCCGGACCGCAGCCCTGCTGACGCCCCAGCGCTCCTGCTCCACGTTGAGGAGCGCCATCAGAGCGCCACCCGCCCGGCCCATCCAGCCCTGCGGACGACCGAACGCCATGTCGAACACGCGCATCACGAGGTTCCCCATGAGGAGAAGGGCAACACACGTCAAGCCCGGGAGCATCCGGGTCACACCCCTGGGAACCTCAGGGGTTCTGGTCGAGGACCGGGAAGTGCGCATCGGGCATCCCAGCGGCGAACGTGACGACGTACGTTGCCATCGGGCAGTTTTGGTCAGAAATAGCCGTGATCAATATCCCTAGGTCTCCGGGGCACGGATTGGAGGAGTTGAGGGCCCCCGAAAATCAGTTGGCTCGTCATCTCGACGCCGCTACGGTGTGCGGGACCGTGCTCGAGATGAGGGGGTGGTACCCGTGGGTGTTGTGACGTGGGTGCTCCTCTTCGGAGTCACGGTCGGGCTGTAGGTCGTCCGGGAGCGCCGGTGATGGGTTCTCCCGAGAGGTACGACCATGAGATTCACTTCTGAGCGACGCCTCGACGGCGGTGTTGTCGAGCGCGAGTTCTCCCTCGATGAGATTCCGGGCATCCTGTGGACGCCCGAATCCGGGGCCGGTCCGCTGATCCTGATCGGACACCCCGGCGGCCTGCGCACGATGCATCCGCGACTGGTGGAGCGGGCTCGGCACTCGGTGGCCGCGGGGTTCACGGCGGCGACCATCGAGCTCCCCGGGAGCGGTGATCGGCCCCGCGCCGCTGCCGCCGAGGAAGCTCGTGCCGATCTGCGCCGGGCGTTGGCGACCGGTGAGCCCGTCGACGAGATCGTCGACCGCCTCGTCCTACCGCTGGTCTCCCAGGCCGTCCCGGAATGGCAGGCCGTCCTGGACGCACTCCTCCCGCTGCCCGAGATCGAGGGCCCGATCGGGTATTCCGGAGGCGTCATCGCCATCGGCGTCCGGCTGGCGGTGGTCGAACCGCGCATCGCCGCCGCCCTGCTGTTCGCCGGGAGTTTCGTGCCCTGCACCACGTTCGAGGAAGCGCGGCAGGTCGCGATCCCGTTGCAGGTCCTGCTGCAGTGGGACGACGAGGGGAACGACCGGCAGCAGGCGCTGGACCTGTTCGACACCTTCGGATCCCCGGAGAAGACGCTGCACGCCAACATGGGCGGGCACACCGGCGTCCCGGCCTTCGAAGGTGAGTCCGGCAACCGGTTCTTCAGCCGGCACTTGATGGGCGATCGTCGAGCGAGCTGAAAATCTGTCGCATCGAGGTCGGCTCGGCCGTACGGTCGGCGCATGGAGGTGCTGTCCGTCAACGTCGGTCGGCCTCGACCCAACCGTTGGAAGAGCGTCCGCACCACCGGCATCGACAAGCAGCCCGTTGGCGGGCCGGTGGCGGTCCGCGCGCCCGGCCCCCAGGGCACCGGGGAGGTCGGACTCGCGGGCGATCGCGCTTACGACGTCCAGCACCACGGAGGCCCCGACCAGGCCGTCCACGCCTACGCCCGCGAGGACCTCGACGCGTGGCAGGACGAACTCGACGAACAGCTCGCCAACGGCACTTTCGGCGAGAACCTCACCACCTGCGGTCTCGACGTGAGCGGTGCGCTCATCGGCGAGCGGTGGCGCATCGGCCGGGATGTCGTCCTGGAGGTGTCGTGCCCGCGGATCCCCTGCGCGACCTTCCAGGGCTGGATGGGGCGCGACGGGTGGATCCAGCGTTTCATGCGGGCGGCGAAACCGGGAGCGTACCTGCGCGTGGTCCAGCCCGGAGACGTCCGCGCCGGCGACCCCGTCGAGATCGTCCACCGCCCCGGCCACGGCGTCACGCTCGCGCTCGCGTTCCGCGCGATGACGCTCGAACCGGCGCTCCTGCAGGAGCTTCCACGTTCGGTCCGCGAGTCCCTCGCCTGATCGCGGTGGCGGTCCGGCTAGACCAGCCCCAGGTCGTTCACCGCTTGCCAGGCGAGTTCGGCTTGGCGTTGTTCGGTGTCCGCCCTGGCCGTTGCGTCGTAGCCGTCGTCGCCCATGTGGCCGGCTTGGTAGCGGGCGCGGACTCCTGCGGTGATGCAGCACGAGCGCCAGCGCTGGAACGCCACGTAGAACGGCAGGTCGGAGAGGTCGCGGTCGGTGAGCTCGGCGTAGCGGGCGATGAGTTCCTCGCGGGTCGGGAACCCGGGTTCGGCCGTGGGCCCCGGGGTGACGGGGGCGAGGTCGTCGCCGGGCTCCTCCCAGGTCGCGACCAGCCAACCGAGGTCGGCCAGGGGTTCGCCGAGGGTGGCCAGTTCCCAGTCGAAGACCGCCAGGACCTCGCCGCCGGCTCCGTAGGAGAGGTTCCCGGGCCGGAAATCGCCGTGCACGATGCCGGTGCTCTGCTCCGGGACGTTGGCGGCCAGCGCGTCGTGCACCTCGTCGAGCACCGCGAGGTCGGGCGCCCCGGAGACGTGCACCTGCTTCTGCCAGCGCCGGAGCTGCCGCTGCAGGTAGCCGTCGCGGCGGGCGACGTCGCCGAGACCGACGGCGTTCGGGTCGAGGTTGTGCAGGGCGGCCATGCACTCCACGGTCGCCGTCCCGGCTCGGTTCCGCGCCGGGAGCGAAAACCCGGCAGCCGAGTCGCGGTCGGCGAGCACCGTGCCGTCGACGAAGTCCATCACGTAGAAGGTGGCACCGGTGACCTCGACGTCGTCGCAGTACGCGATGGGTTCGGGCACCGGGACGTCGGTGTCGTGCAGCGCGGAGATGAACCGCCACTCGCGGCTCATGTCGTGCGCGGTGCTCAGCACTCCCCCGGTCGGTGGCCGGCGCAGCGCGCGCACCTCCCCGTCGGCGCCGGTGACCCGGTAGGTCAGGTTCGACCTCCCACCGGCGACCAGCGAGAACTCCACCGGTGCGGGCACGCCGCGCTCGGCCAACCAGCGCGTGACCGCGTCGCGTTCGATGCCTGGCAGTTCCACCGCACTCACCCCTGCTGCACGATCTGCTCTCGGAGCCGACGCTTGAGGACCTTGCCGGTCGGGGTGCGCGGCAGCGGTTCCTCGTGCACCACCACGTACGCCGGAACCTTGAACCCCGCCAATCGCTTCCCGACGTGAGCGCGCAGCTGTTCCAGGTCCACGGGCCCTTTCAGGTTCACCACGGCGCAGACCTCCTCGCCGAGGGTGCGGTGCGGGAGCCCGATCACGGCGACGTCGGCGACCGCCGGGTGCTCGTGCAGCGCTGCCTCGACCTCGGCGCAGTAGACGTTCTCACCGCCCCGGATCACGACGTCCTTGAGCCGGTCCACCACGTACACCCAGCCGTCCCGGACGTGGCCGAGGTCGCCGGTGCGGAACCAGCCGTCGGTGAAGGCCTCCGCGGTGGCCTCCGGCAGGTTCCAGTAGCCGCGCACGACGCTGGGGCCCCGGAACCACAGCTCGCCGATCTCGCCCTCACCGAGGTCGTCACCGGTGGCCGGGTCGACGACGCGGATCTCCGCACCCGGCACGAGCTGCCCGACGCTGTCGGAGTGCTCCTGGTAGTCCTCGCCGGAGTTGCCCACGACCGTGGAGGTCGTCTCGGTCAGCCCGTACCCGCTGGCCGCGCTGCTGCCGAGCCCGCCGATGCGCTGCACCAGGTCCGGCGGGATCGGCGCGCCGCCCATCGTCACGCCGTCCAGTCCGCGCACGGTCTCGCTGTTCTCGACGAGGTCGCGCATCACCGTGGGCACCCCGGCGGCGGTGGTCAGGTCGTTGTCGAGGATGAGCTTCTCGGCCTGCTCGCGGTCCCAGCGGTACATCGTGGCGAGCTTGGCGCCGGCGAGCGTGGCGAAGCACAGCACGGTGATGCCGGCGATGTGGAACATCGGGAAGGTCAGCAGCGCCCCGGGCTGCGGATCGTCCGGGGCGGGTTCCGGGAAGGTGCCGCCGTTGTCGACGGCCATGGCGATCTTGCGGTTGACGACGGTGTTGAGCAGGTTCGTCACGTGGTTGCGGTGCGTGCCGACCGCGCCCTTGGGGCGTCCGGTGGTGCCGGAGGTGTAGAGGATCGTCGCGTCGTCATCGGGGTCGACGGCGACCTCCGGCGGCTGCGCGTCGGCCGGGAAGCTCGTGACGAGGTCCGACCACGCCCGCACACCGGGTCCGGGTTCGCCGCCGCGCGCCTCGACGACCGGGACGTCTCGATCGAGGAGGGCGGCGCGTTCGGGGTCGGCGAAGACGAGCTTCGCGCCGCTGTCGGTCATGCCGTAGCGCAGTTCGTCCTCGCCCCACCAGGCGTTGAGCGGGACCGCGACGAGTCCGGCGACCTGGACGGCCCAGAAGACCGGCGACCACTCCGGGAAGTTGCGCATCGCGATGGCCACGCGATCGCCGCTGGTCAGGCCGTACTCCTCGCGCAGCGCTCGCGCCAGGCCGCAGACCAGCCGGTGGTGCTCGGTGAAGGTCCACCGCTGGTCCTCGTAGATGAGGAAGTCCTTGTCGCCGTGGAAGGCGCTGAGCAGCGCTGCCTCCCGCAGCGTCCGCAGCGGTTTCGCGTAGACGCGCATGGGGACGCCGCGCACGGCGGCGTCGGTCATCTCGAAGTCGCCGCCGGGTCCGGTGAGTTCGTTCAGCAGGCGTTCGCGCAGCTCATCAGGCACCGTTGCCTCCCCTGGTCCTCGCCTCGGTGTGCTTCGGGTTGGCGACCGCGAGCCGGTCCAGCACCTCCGACCACAGCAGCGCGGCCACGTCTTGCTCCCACGCGTCGATCTCGCCCGCCCGCAGCGCCGCGGCCAGGGCGGCGCGACCGGTGAGGCCGAGCGCACCGAGCCCGTCGCGGTGCCGGCGCTCCTGCTCGGCACCGAGCCGCAGTTCGCGTTCCACAGTGGACAGCACGTTGGCGGTCACCAGGGATTGGAACCGCATTCGGCCCTCAGCACCGGCCAGGACCTCCTCGCGCAGGAAATCCCGCGCCGCCGCGACGAGTTCGGCCGCGGTCGGGCGACCGTGCAGGTCCGAGGCCTCGCTCACCACCTGCTGCGGAGCCCCCGGCTCGGGAACGCCGAGCGCGACGAGCAGGTCGTGCTCCTGCTCGCACACCCTGCGGCCGATCGCGGCCAGCTCCACCGACGGGTGCGCGCCGCTGAGGTGCTGCTCGGCTTGGGACCGACAGATCACTCCCCACTTGGTGGTGCCGAAGACCTCCCACCAGCGCACCACGTCCGGGTCCGGGCGCACGCCCGCGACCTCGGCGTACCCGTCGAACAGCTCGTCGCGCCCGCCGAACCCGCCCACCGGCAGCGGCGAGCCGAACCGCCAGGCGTTGGTGCACAACCAGCCCAGATCCTCCATCGGGTCACCGGCGTGCACCAGTTCCCAGTCCAGCACCGCGCGCAGCCCGGTCTCGTCGACGATGAGGTTGCCGTTGCGGAAGTCGCCGTGCACCAGGGCTCGTCCCGACTCGGTCGGCCGGTTGTCCCGCAGCCAGCGGAAGGCGATCTCCACAGCGGGGATCGGGTCGCCGAGCGCGTCGTAGTCGGAGACGAGCTGCTCCAGCGGGTCGGGTTCCGGGAACCCGTCGGGCACCGGGATGCGGTGGATGCGCGCGGCGGCGCGCCCGAGCTCGCGGGCGAGTCCGCGGCGCGCTGTCGCGTACTCCTCGTCGCGCAGCAGGCGTCGCGGGATCGTCTCGCCGTCGACGTGGCGGGTGAGCACGTAGGGCGAGCCGACCACGGTCTCGTCGGTGTCGTAGTCGACCAGCTCCGGCACCGGGACCCCGGCCTGCGCTGCGGCGTCGAGCACCACCGCCTCGCGGGCCATGCCCTCCGGGCGCGCCAGTCCGGGCGGATCGCGGCGCAACACCAGGCGTTCGGCGGTGTCGAGCTCGACGAACCACGTCTCCCGGCTCGCCCCACCGCTGGCCTGCTCCAACCGCGTCACCCGCACCGGGCCGGAACCCGGATCACCGCCGTAATCCGCACCCCGATTACGGCGGTAATCCGCGTCCCGATTACGGCCGGAGTCCGTGTCCTGATTACTGCCGTAGTCCGCGTCCCGATCACCGCCGTAGTTCGTGCCCCGATTACGGCGGTAATCCGTGTCCTGATTACTGCGGCAATCCGTGTCCCGATCACCGCAGTAGTCCGCTTCCCGAGAACCGCCGTAATCCGTGTCCCGATTACCGCCGTAATCCGTGTCCTGAATACCGCCGTAATCCGGATCCTGAATACCGCCGTAATCCGGATCCTGAATACCGCCGTAATCCGGGTCCTGAATACGGCGGTAATCCGGGTTCTGGTCGCGGAGCTCGGTGAGCCGCGCGGCCAGGAGGTCGCCGAGTTCCGCGGAGCTCATGCGCGCTTTCCCGGGCCGGCGAAGCCGAACAGATAGGCCGCGACCTTGCGCACCTGCACCTCTTCGGCGCCTTCGGTGATCCGGTAGCGGCGGTGGTGCCGGTAGATGTGCTCGAACGGCGTGTGCCGGGTGTAACCGAGCCCGCCGTGCACCTGGATCGCCCGGTCCGCCGCGTCGCACACCAGGCGGTTCGCCCGGAAGTTGCACATCGAGACCTTGTCGCTGATCTCGAAGTTCGGCCGCCGGTCCATCTCCCACGCGGTCTTGCGCACCAGCCCGCGCACCAGCTCGGCCTCGGTCTGCAACTCCACCAGCGGCCACTGGATGGCCTGCCTGCGCGCCAGCGGCTGACCGAACGTGACGCGTTCCCGGGCGTGCTCGACGCTGCGGTCGATGCAGAACTGCGCCGCTCCGACACCGGACGCGGCCTGCCGGATGCGATTCTCGTGCACGAAGCACTGCGCCAGCTCCAGCCCGGCGCCCTCCGCTCCGAACATCGCCGAGCCGGGAACGCGGACGTCGCGCAGCGTCACCTCGGCGTGGTCGGTGGGCATGTTGAAGGTCCACCAGTGGAAGTCCACCGAGAAACCCGGGGTGCCGGTCGGCACGATGAACGCGCTGATCCCCCGCGCGTCGCCGGGCTCGCCGGAAGTGCGGGCGAAGACCACGTCGTGGGTGGCGGAGTGCATGCCGGAGTTGAACCGCTTGCCGCCGTTGATGATCCAGTCGTCGCCGTCGCGGACGGCGGTGGTCTCCAGCCAGGTGGCGTCGCTGCCGTGGTCGGGTTCGGTGAGCCCGAAACCGAGGCGGGCATCGCCGGTGAGCATCGGCTGCAGGAACTCCTGCCGCTGCGCTCCGCTGCCGAACTCCAGCATCATGTGCACGACCGAGAAGTTGCCGACGACCGACGCCTCGTTCTGCAGGTCGTTGTGCAGGCCAAGGCCTTTGGCCGCGAGGTGTTCGCGGATCACGGCCATCTCGAAGTTGCCGCCGCCCCCGCCGCCGACCTCCTCGGGCAGCCCGTAGCGCAGCCACCCCGCGGCATCGGCGCGGCGCGCCATCTCGCGCAGCAACGCTTCCCACTCGGGTCGCGGGGTGCCGCCGGCTTCGAAGTCGGTGCGCGCGAACTCCCGCCGGTGGTCGAAGAAGCGCTCGTTGTCGTCCTGCCGCTGCAGCGGGACGATCTCGGACTCGATGAACTCGTCGAGCTCACCGAGCAGTGCGACGAGCTCACTGGGCAGCGAGAAGTCCATGCAGCCTCCTTAGCGCCCGTTCAGCGACGATAAGCACCCGTGCACGGCGGCACAAGAGGACGTCAGTCGATCAGCCACTCGCCGGTGAACTCCGGCTCGGTCTTGCTCTTGAACGCCCGGAACGCGGCGGGCGCGTCAGCGGTGGCGAAGTTGATGCTCTGCGCTCGCGCCTCGCCCTCCAGCGCCTCGCGGAAGGTCTGCTGACCTGCGGCGTTGAGCATCGCCTTGCTCTGTGAGATCGCCACCGAGGCCCCCGCGGCGAGCCGGTCGGCGAGGTCGTCGACGACGCCGTCCAGCTCGCCGTCGTCCTTCACCCAGGTCACCAGCCCGAGCTCGCGCGCCTCCTCGGCACCGATGATCTCGCCGAGCAGCGCCAGCCGCTTGGCCTGCTGCAGCCCGACCACGCGCGGCAGCAGCCAGGAACCCCCGAAGTCCAGCGACAGACCGCGCTTGGCGAAGATCTGGGAGAACCGCGCGTCCGGGCTCGACACCACCAGGTCGCAGCCCAGCGCCAGGTTCCAGCCCGCTCCCACCGCCACGCCGCGCACCTTGGCGATCACCGGCTTGGACAGCTCGTGCAGCGCCAGCGCGACGTCGTTGATCCGGTGCATCCGGGGCAGCGGGTGCCCATCGCGCCCGGCGGAGAGGTCGGCACCCGCGCAGAAGTCCCCACCGGCCCCGGTCAGCACCACGGCCCGCACGCCCTCGTCCAGCTCAGCGGCCCGGAGCTCGTCGAACAAGCAACCCCAGGTGGGGCCGTCGATGGCGTTCTTGCGCTCCGGCCGGTTCAAGGTCAACGTCAGCACCGGTCCACGCCGGTCGACCACGACGGTGCCACTGTCCACTGTGCTCACACGACCTCCACCGACCAAGAACCCGATGTCCTTATCGATCGCTAAATTAACACCTCGCCCCCCACCCCGAAACCACTCGAAGCCACCCCGAAAAGCCGAACACCGGAGTTCTCTTTCGTGGGAGAATCTGGCAACCGAGACGCCGTTCGGGCCGGAAGTGATCGACAGATGACCGTGACCTTGCGAACCGACATGGTGTCGGACCCCCAGGACCGGCACGAATACCTGCGACAGATCGTGCGCGAGACGGTGGTTCCGCTCCGGCTCCACCAGGAGAGAGCAGAAGAAGACCACTGGGGTGAGGTGGTTCGAACCGACCTGCCGCTCGGATCCGTGGCGCGGCTGACCGCGTTCCCGACGAAGGTCGAGCGGACCCCGAAGTTGATCCGCGAGTCCGATCCCGATTTCTACCAGCCCCACGACCACTGCACGGGCGCCGATCCCTACGTGATGCGTCTGGTCAGGCGGTGATGCCCGTGCCCACCAGCGTGGTGGTGTCGAGGTCGGTCAGGCCGGTCTCGTCGAGGCGGGCGAGGTAGCGCTCCCGGACTCGGTCGACCTCGTCCGGACCCAGCTCGCTGAGGACGCCGCGATAGCCGGAGCCGGTGACCAGCAGCCAGGCGACCTCGGGGGCCATCGACAGCGTCCGCTCGCGAACCAAGACGTCCACTTCGGACAGACCAAGAGCGCTCAACCAAGCGGAGAACGACTCCGGCTGGTTGACGCGATCGCCCGGGCGCTTCGGCCGCTCGCCCGGCGGTTCGGTTCCGGTCACGTCGGCGACCGCGAGGGCCAGCTGCCGGCCCGCCGGGTCCATCGCGCCACGGCGCCAGATGGTGAGCGCGACCCGCCCGCCCGGCCTGGCCGCGCCGATGAGGTGCCTGGTCCCGGCCTTCATGTCGGGGAAGAAGAAGACCCCCAAGACCGACTGGACGAGGTCGTACCGCGCGCCGCCCCACGCCGTGACGTCGGCTTCGTGCGCGTGCAACTGCGGCAGGCCGGCGGCGCGTTCGCGCAGCTCGGCGACCATCGGGCCCGAGATGTCGACGGCGTCGACGAGGCCGCCGGAGCCCACGCGCGCGGCCGTCGGGATCGCCGAGGCACCGGTGCCGCAGCAGGCGTCGAGCACCCGCTCACCGGGCTGCGGGCTGGCCACCGAGACCGCGTCGGCGCCGATGGGCTCCCAGAGGTGGCGGCCGAGCGCGGCGAAGTCCGCCGCAGCGGCGTCGAACGCGTCCCGCGTGCCGATCTTCCCCAGCCGCGTCATGGCCGCCCCCTCCTCAACCCTGCCGGGCCTTGTAGCGCGGGTTCTTCTTGTTGATCACGAACGTCTTGCCGTGCCGCCGGATCACCTGCGCCCCCGGCTTCTGCTTCAACGACCGCAACGACTTGCGCACCTTCACGATCCTGAACCTCCTCCTGGACGACCACCACCCAACGTACACGAAAATGACAACCATTGTCGTCTTGGGTGGCAACCGCCCCGAGGCGTCGGGGTCAGAGGCCGACCATCGACATGCCTGCTGGGTTGTAGCGGTCGCCTCGAACCCCGGTGCGGGCGGCGAGGGTGTTGAGGTGCGCGACCTCGTCCGCGGAGAGGGCCACCTGGGCGGCGCCGGTGTTCTCGGCGATGCGCTCGCGGCGGCGGGTGCCCGGGATCGGGACGATCCACGGCTGCCGGGCCAGCAGCCACGCGAGGGCGATCTGACCCGGAGTGCTGCCCTTGGCCTCCGCCAGGGAGCGGACCTGGCCGACCAGCGCCTGGTTGGCGTCGAGGTTGTCGGCCTCGAAACGCGGGATGGTGTTGCGGATGTCGCCCTCGGCGAACTCGGAGGTGCTGACCGTGCCGGTCAGGAAGCCCTTGCCGAGCGGGCTGAACGGCACGAACCCGATCCCGAGCTCGCCGCAGGTCGGCAGCACCTCGGGCTCGGGATCGCGGGTCCACAACGAGTACTCGCTCTGCACCGCGGTCACGGGGTGCACGGCGTGCGCGCGACGGATCGTGCCCGCCCCCGCCTCCGACAGCCCGAAGTGCCGGACCTTGCCGGCCTCGACCAGCTCGGCGACGGTCCCGGCGACGTCCTCGATCGGCACCTCCGGGTCCACCCGGTGCTGGTAGAACAGGTCGATCACGTCGATGCCCAGCCGTCGCAGCGACTCGTCGGCGACCCGGCGGATCTGCTCCGGCCGGGAGTTCGTGCCCACCATCTTCCCGCCCTGGATCTCCCACCCGAACTTGGTGGCGATCACGACGCGGTCCCGCAGCGGGCGCAGCGCCTCGCCCACCAGCTCCTCGTTGACGTAGGGCCCGTAGACCTCGGCGGTGTCGAAGAAGTCGACGCCCGCCTCCTCGACGGCGTACCGGATCACGCCGATCATGTCGTCGCGGTCTCCCGGGTTGGGGCCGTAGCTCTGGGACATGCCCATGCAGCCCAGACCGATCGCCGAGACCTCCAGTCCCTGACCGAGCGTGCGCGTGTGCATTTCTCGGGTCCTCCTCGCAGTTCGGGGATGACACCGACGCTAAGCAGCGTGTCGCGGGCGCGGGAGTGCCGGCTGTACCGGGTACTCCCAGTGCCCCTCAGAAGTACCAGGGGAAGGCGGACCAGTCGGGGTCGCGTTTGTGCAGGAAGGCGTCCCTGCCCTCGACGGCTTCGTCGGTCATGTAGGCCAGCCGGGTGGTCTCACCGGCGAAGAGCTGCTGGCCGACGAGCCCGTCGTCGATGGCGTTGAACGCGTACTTGAGCATGCGCTGCGCCGTCGGGGACTTGCCGTTGATCTCCCGGGACCACTGCAACGCGGTGGCCTCCAGCTCGGCGTGCGGGACGACCTCGTTGACCATCCCCATCTGATGGGCCTGCTCAGCGGTGTAGGGACGCCCGAGGAAGAAGATCTCCCGAGCGAACTTCTGCCCCACCTGACG
>NZ_JAWLNX010000031.1:0-60789 GCF_035320975.1 Saccharopolyspora mangrovi
CGCGTGGCCATCAGACCCGGCATCTCGTGCTCGGCCAACCGGATCTGGTGCCGACCCGCCTCAGCCAGACCCAAGTCCTTCACGGCGAACTCAAGACCGTTGACCTTCTGCAACTTGACGCTCATGATTCCCCTTCTCGAAGAGCAAGATTCATCGACTTTCGAGTCCGAATTGGACTGATGCGGCGGATTGCCCGGCGGCGCTCACGTGGAGCCGGAAAGCCGGCTCAACACGGCGCGCGCTCGTCGGCAAGCGGCCGCGATCCCCCTCGCGACATCAAAAAAGGCACCTCCGACAGGAGGCGCCCTTACCGTGCTGTCCCTTTACCCCGCAGGCCGAGCGTGGCGGACGTGAAGTCCGTTGCAGCGCCTCTCAGCCAGCGGTCGCGCTCCGGAACGGAGCGCATCGAGTCGGTCGAACCCGGCGTGCCCAAAATTCTGGTGACCTCCGGCCGCTTTGTCAACCTGCCGCTCCCGGCCGGGCCCTCCCGAACCCACCGGACGTCGAACTTCTTGCGGCGCAGTGATCCCGAGCACCCCGGCGAATCGATCTTCCCCGAATTTCACCGGAAGAGGTGATATCGGGTCATCCGACCGTCGCGTCGTCAAGGTCGGCACCCGGGGTCGCGATAAACACTAGCGTCCATCCATTTAGATCAAAGCTCAAGAATGCGGCGCTCATGACACTAGTTGGCGGCTTCCGTGAAGTAGGCGAGAACGAGGTGCGGCCGGCCGACCGGCAGGCCGCGCCCCGACCCGGCGAACTCGGCGCGGCCGTGGCCATGCGAACGTTCTTCACACCCCCGTTCGCCGGCTTGCCAGTCGACCTCTACACCAAGATCGAAGACGGCGCGGCCACCCGGCACCGCACCGCCGTCACGGTCCACCCGCACAGCACGGTGTCCACCTCGACCTACTTCGGGCGCTTCCCCGCCAGCTACTGGCAGCGCTGGACCGCCGTCGGCGAGGTGACGGTCCGGGCGAACGTCAGCGGTGCCGGGATCGTCCGGGTGATGGCCTCCGACTCCAAGGGCGGCACGCGCACCCTGCACACCGAGCGCGTCGCGGGCACCACCGAAACGGCGGCGCTGTGGACGGTGAGCACCGGCAAGTTCGCCGACGGCGGCGCGATCTGGGTCGAGCTGGTCACCGAGGCCGACCCGCTGCAGGTCGCCGACGTCGAGTGGCTGGTGCCGCACCCGCACCGCGGCCGCCCCACCACCGCCGTGCTGTGCACCCACAACCGGCCTGAGGACTGCCTGAACACGCTGCGCGCCCTGGCGGCGGACCCGGCCGCGATGAGCGCCTTGTCGGCCGTCTACGTGGTCGACCAGGGCGACGACACCCTGGAATCGCGCGAGTCCTTCGAGTCGGTCCGCGAGATGTTCTCCGACCGGTTGCACTACCTGCGGCAGCGCAACCTCGGTGGCGCGGGCGGGTTCACCCGGGGCCTGCACGAGGTGCTCGCCGACGAGGACGTCGTGGCCAACGCGCTGTTCATGGACGACGACATCCTCCTCGAACCGGACACGGTGGTGCGGATGACGACGTTCGCCAACTCCGCGGTCGAGCCGGTCGTGGTGGGCTCGCAGATGCTGCAGCTGCTGCACCCGTACCAGATCCACGTCTCCGCCGAGCACGCCCGCTTCACCACGATCGAACCGGGCCTGGCCGTCGAGGGCGGCCTCGACCGCGCCGACCTGACCGAGGAGCTGCAGGACCGGCGGGTCGACGCCGACTACAACGCCTGGTGGTGCTGCCTGCTGCCCTCGGAGATCGTGCGCGACGCGGGGTACCCCATCCCGATGTTCTTCCAGTGGGACGACGTGGAGTTCGGCTACCGCATCCGGGGCCGGGGGCACGCCACCGTGACGCTGCCGGGCGCGGCGGTGTGGCACGCCGACTTCGACTGGAAGGACGAGGAGAGCTGGGTCCGCTACTTCACCCTGCGCAACGCGCTGATCATCGACGCGCTGCACGGTGACTTCAACGGCACCGCCAGCGCGAAGGTGTTCCTGCGCTGGGCGGCCGAGTGCCTGGTGTCGATGCGCTACGCGCAGGCCGAGGTGCTCATCGCGGCGGTGGAGGACTTCCTGACCGGTCCTGCGGTGCTGCACGACGGCGATGCCTCGACCGTCGGGCGGATCGCCGAGCTGCGCTCGCGCCACCCCGAGACCGCGCGGCACAAGCCCTCCCAGGTGCCCGGGCTGACCGGCTCGTCCCGGCCGATCCGCAAGGCCGGCCCGGCCCCCGCCCACCGCCGGCTGGTGCTGGCCAAGCGCCTGGTCTGGCACCTGCTGGGCAAGGTCGGCGGTTCGGCCTCCATCTCGTCCGGCGACGCCCACTGGTGGCACGTCGGGTTGTTCGAGACCGCTGTGGTCACCGATGCCTCGCAGGAGTCGGTGTCGGTTCGCCGCGTCGACCGCGACGAGCTCCGCCGCATCGGCAGGAAGGCGCTGCGCACGGCGCTGCGGCTGCGCCGGGAAGGAGACCGGGCGCGCGCCGCGTGGCGCGACGGCCACTCCTCGCTCACCGACCGGAAGAACTGGACCCGACTGTTCCAGCTCGACGAGAACACCTCCAAGGAGTAGATCGTGAACATGCTGTCCCGCGTCCTCAAACCCGTGCGGGCCGCCGCCCGGGAGAAGCTGCAGCGAGCGGTGTCCGAAGCCGTCGCGGGCGTCGTCCGCCCGGAGGTCGACCGCGTCGTCAACGCGACGCGCGACTTCGAGATGCGGTCCCGCCGCGACCTGTTCGCCGCCGGTGAGCGCGACGCCGCCATGTCCACCGCTCGGCTGGTGCACCAGGAGATGGCCTCGGCGCGGATGCTGCCGAACCCCATCGCGACCCTCAACCACGCGTTGACGCTGGCTCCGGCCGAGGGCATGGCGCTGGAGTTCGGCGTCTACTCCGGCACGACGCTCACCGAGATCGCCCGTTCCCGCAGGGGGGTCGACGTCTACGGCTTCGACTCCTTCGAGGGGCTGCCCGAGCACTGGCGCGCCGGGTTCCCGGAGGGCACCTTCGGCGGTGAGATGCTGCCGGACGGCCCGCCGAAGGTCGAGGGCGCGGAGCTGGTGGTCGGCTGGTTCGACGACACGCTGCCGACGTTCCTGGAGACCCACCCGGGCCCGGTGGCGTTCCTGCACGTCGACTGCGACATCTACTCCTCCACCAAGACGGTGCTGGACCTGGTCGGCCCGCGCCTGCGCCCGGGCAGCATCGTGGTGTTCGACGAGTTCTTCAACTACCCGGGCTGGCAGTTCGGCGAGTACCGCGCCTGGGGCGAGCACGTCAACGCGACCGGTTGGAAGTTCTCCTACGAAGCGTTCACCATCGACAACGAGCAGGTGGTCGTCCGGCTGACCGACGTCGGTTCGAACGTGACCGTCGAGCAGTTCGCCCCGGCTCAGCGCGCCGCAGTCCAGCAGAGCTGAGCCGGCGTCCCGCCCGCCCGGTGCCGGGCGGGCGGGACGCGGAACCCGGGCCCGGCGCGCTGTGGTCGGCGGCGTCCACCTCGGAAGCGGAGGGCCATGGGTGAGAGCTACCGGTTGGAGGACGCAGCCAGGCTGGCCGAAGAGCTCCGGGACCTGGCTTGCGAGGTCAACCGCGCCGCAGCGTGGTCGTACCGGCTTTCCGACGGCGAGTTGAAGTGGTCGCCCGGCATGTCCGGGCTGCTCCAGGTCGACGACGGCGACGAGAGGAAGATCCGGCGCCGGTTGCTCGAGTTGATCTCGCCGCTGGTGCATTCCGCCGAGAACGGGCCTGCGGACGCTCCGCAGGCCATGGAGGAACCGTTCCGGACGCAGGCCGGGGAGTCGCGCTCGGTCTTCCTGCGCTGCAGCACCACCGTCTACCGCGGCGATAAGTGCCTGGTCGGGATCGCTGTGGACGCGGCGCCGCCGTCGACCGACGAGCGCATGGACACCGACATCGCCGACCGCTACCGGCGGCTGATCGAGCTGAACCCGGACACGGTGTGCGTGCACCAGGACGGGATCATCGTCTACGTCAACCCCGCCGGCGTGCGCATGATGAACGCGTCGTCGCCTGACGAGATCGTCGGGCACCCGATCACCCAGTTCGTCGCCGAGCGGTCGCAGCCCGGGTTGTTCTCGCGGCTCTCGGTCGCCAACGAGCCGGGGACGACCACCGAACCGGCCGAGGCGGAGATGGTCCGGGTCGACGGTTCCCGGATGCTGTGCAAGTCGGTCGCGGTGCGCACCAGCTGGCACGGGCGCCCGGCCTTCCAAGTGATCTTGCACGACGTGACCGCGCAGCGGGCCGCCGAGGCGGCGCTGCGCTATCAGGCGGCGCTGGTCGAGCACGTCAGCAACGCCATCATCGCCACGTCCTGGGACGGCGTGGTGACCAGCTGGAACCCGGCGGCCGAGCTGATCTACGGCTACTCCGCGGCGCAGGCGCGCGGGCGACGGGTCGCCGAGGTGGTGGGCGCGGGGATCGACCCGGCGGCGCTGCTGACCGTGGGCGGGACGACCGAGGCCAAGCACCGGCACGCCGACGGCTCACCGGTGCTGGTGCGGGTCTCGGCCGCGGAGATGAGCGACGGCTACGTGCTGGTGTGCACCGACGAGACGGCTCGGCGGACCGCCGAGCAGCGCTACGCGACGGTGGTCAGCCTGCTCGACGAGGGTGTGCTGATCATCGACAAGGGCGGCCGGATCGTCACGGCGAACCCGGCCGCCGCGAACATCCTCGGGTACCGGGAGGACGCGCTCCTGGGGACCTCGCCGGAGTCGTGGCTGACCTACGACGAGGACGGCAACCGCCTGCCAGAGGCGCCGTCGTACCGGACCCGGGTCACCGGTGAGCCGGAGAACCGTCGGGTTACGCGCTTCGAGCGCGCCGACCGCAGCAGCGCGTGGCTGGCGATCTCGGCGCGGTCGCTGACGCCGGACGACTCGCCGCCGCACCGGACGATGGTGTCGTTCACCGACATCACCGAACCTCGCGCGTTCCGCAAGCAGCTGGAGCGGGAGGCCACCCACGACCCGCTGACCGGGCTGGCCAACAGGACGATGGTGCTGCGCAGGCTGCAGGCCGCGATGCGGGAGACGGGCCGCACGACGTCGACCGGCGTGATGTTCATCGACCTGGACAAGTTCAAGATCATCAACGATTCGCTGGGCCACGTGGTCGGCGACGAGGTGCTGCGGGTGGCCGGTGAGCGGCTGCGGGCGGTAATGCGCTCGGACGAGCACGTCGGCAGGCACGGCGGCGACGAGTTCGTGGTGCTGGTGCACGACGAGGGCGATGCCGCGCGGCTGCACGCGCTGGCCGACCGGATCCGTCGGCGGCTCACCGAGCCGATCATGATCGACGGCAGGCAGCTGCACGTCGACGCCAGCATCGGCATCGTGCTCGTCCCACCGGACGACTCGCGCAGCGCCGAGGACGTGCTGCGCGACGCTGACGTGGCGATGTACGAGGCCAAGACGCGCGGGCGGGGCCGGGTGGCGTTCTTCGACGTGCAGCTGCGAGAGAGGCTGCAGCGCTACCTGGAGCTGGAGCAGGACCTGCGCGCCGCGGTCGATCGCGACGAGCTGTGGCTGGCCTACCAGCCGATCGTGAACCTGCACTCGAACCGGGTCAGCGCCGTGGAGGGGCTGCTGCGGTGGACGCACCCCCAGCACGGGACGGTCTCGCCGGAGGAGTTCATCCCGATGGCCGAGGAGAGCGACCTGATCCACCACATCGGCTCGTGGGTGCTGTCCACGGCGGTCGAGCAGATCTCGCAGTTCCGCTCTGACATCGGCCTGGACCTGCGGTTGAAGGCGAACCTGTCGGTGCGCCAGCTGGAGGACCCGGAGCTGCCGGAGGCGGTGGACGAGGCGATGCGCAAGAGCGGCCTGCCCGGCCAGGCGCTGTCGCTGGAGATCACCGAGAGCGCGCTGATGCACGATCCGGTCACCGCCGCGCGCATGCTCCAGGAGCTGCGGCGCCACGGGGTGCGGCTGGCCATCGACGACTTCGGCACCGGCTACTCGTCGCTGGCGCAGCTGCTGCGGTTGCCGCTGGACTCGCTGAAGATCGACCGCTCGTTCATCAACGACCTCGCGCACTCGCGGGACTCCGAGGCGCTGGTGACCAGCATCGTGGCGATGGCGCACGCGGTGGACCTCAGGGTGATCGCCGAGGGCGTGGAGAACGCCGCGCAGCTGGCGGTGCTGCGCAGGCTGGGCTGCGACCAGGCCCAGGGCTACTACCTCGGGCGCCCCTCCCCCGTCCAGGAGCTGGCCGGAACGATCGAGGTGGCCAACCGGCGGGCCATCATCGAATGATGCGGGTCGCGTCGCGACCCGCGCGTTGACCGGGCAGGTTGCGTGGCAGCCCGCCCGGTCAACTCCCGTCGACGAGGCCGCTAGGCGGTGCGCGAGGTCGAGGCGGGCACCGGGACGTCCGGCAGCACGACCCGGCGGGCGTCCTCCATCGCGTTCTTGATCGCGACCACCAGTTCCCGGGCCGGTGACGAGCACGCGAACGCGGCGCGAGCGTGCTCGCTGATCGCGGCGTGGACCGGCACCTCGATCTCCATGTGGCGGAAGACGTGCGTCGTGCCGTCGACCTCGGAGAAGCTGTAGGTGATCGTCACCGAGGAGGTGTCGTCGAGCCCCCGGGAGCGGACGATCCAGCGCCGCCCCGGCTCGGCTTCCAGGATCGACCAGCAATCACCTCGGCGTTCTCGCCAGGTGCTGCCCGCCGGTTGCCTGCTGGGCGGCACGAGTGTCCACCCTGGATCGGTCACCGGCCGGCCGTCCTCCCAGTTGGCCGGATTGGTGATGTAGCTGTAGACGTCCATGGCCGCACAAGCGATGTCGGTCTCGGCCATCGTCGAATAGAAGGGCATAGCTCAGCGTCCTTCCACTCATTTCCCCCCGGACGCCCCGCGACCGGATTACCCCCACCGGGTCCATTGTTGGGCCCGAAAGGGAATCAGCAACTCGATCGGCATTCCGTGATCGCCCCACAGGCACGGCACCGGGCGAGCGTGGTGGCGCACAACACATTCTCGCGCCGATGTGAAAATGCGTGGAGCGCGGACACTTTCGCGACCTCCTCCCTCCGATGCGGACACCGGTGGCCGGTCAGGTCGCCGGAGCGTACCGAAGCGCGCCGATCACGGCAGGATCACGAGCAGGACTCACGTTGCGTTCTGAACCGTCGCTGACCCGCACCTTCGTTGCGCGGGCAACATCAGCTCGACCGCTCCCCACTATCACTCCGTCGAGTGTGTTTCCAGATCGATTCCGAAGTCCGCGACGGGGTCCGTCGAAGGGTCGCGGCCGGGCCGGCAGCGCTGGAAGCGCGACCGGACGACCGCCCGCGACCAGCGCATGTACCGTGACTGGCGAACCCACCGCCCGGCCCGCCCGGCGGTGATCCGCAGGAGCGTCCACAGGAGACTTACGACCGATGCAACCGAGTAACGAGCAGGACCGGGCGAAGTGGGCCGCGGGTACGGCCGTCATCGACGCCTACATCCGCGACGGCATGAAGCTCGGCCTGGGCTCGGGCACCACCTCGCACTGGTTCGTCCGTGCGTTGGGCGAGGCCGTGTCCAACGGCCTCAACGTGGTGGGCGTGCCCACCTCGACCGGCACCCGTGACCTGGCGCTCGAGGTCGGCGTGCCGCTGACCACGCTCGCCGAGGTCGGCAAGCTGGACCTCACCGTCGACGGTGCCGACGAGATCGACCCGGCCGGCCACATGATCAAGGGCGGCGGCGCCTGCCTGCTGTGGGAGCGCATCATCGCCGACACCTCCGCGAAGATGGTGTGCGTGGTCGACGAGGGCAAGGTCGTCGACCAGCTCGGCAAGTTCCCGCTGCCGATCGAGGTCGTGCAGTACGAGTGGCAGGCCACCGAGCGCGCCATCGGCGAACTGCTGGACGCGCTCGGCCAGCCCGGGGTGAAGCTGACCCGTCGCGAGAAGGACGGCGGCCCGCTGGTCACCGACAGCGGCAACTTCATCCTCGACGCCCACCTCGAAGCGATCAAGGACCCGATCGCGCTGGACTCCCAGCTCAACTGGATCCCGGGCGTGGTGGAGAACGGCCTGTTCACCGGCATCGCCGCCGAGGTGGTCATCGGTCGCGCCGACGGCAGCCACGAGATCCGCGACGTCTCCGCGACGCCTTCGGCCCGCCCGTCGACGCGCGGTCGCTGAACCCAGACCGGAACGAGGGGCCGCGAGCGGTTAGCTCGCGGCCCCTCGTCGCGTCTCAGGTCCCGGCGTAGCAGTAGGAATCCGAGGACGCGTCGCCGCCCTGCAGTCGCACCTGGTGGGCGCGTCGGCCCCGGAAGTCCTCGCCGTGCAGGAAGAACCCCTCGTCGACGGACAGGCCGCCGCTCTGCGGATCAGTGGTGACCTTGGCCAGCCAGGCTCCGACCCCGTCCGGGTAGAACTGGTCGTCCCAGGCCCCGTAGAGCGAGTTGGTCAGGTAGATCCGCTGCCCGTCGCGGCTGACCTCGACCATCTGCGGCCCGCCCGCGAGCGCGCGGCCGGGCGCCGACGGGTGCGCGACCCGGCCGACGATGCCGCCCAGGCGGACCGAACCGGTCTCGCGCGGCTGGGCCGGGTCGCTGACGTCGTACTGCTTGAGCTCCCCGGTCCCCCAGCACGAGACGTAGAGGAACCGGTCGTCGACGGTGAGGTTGATGTCGGTGACCAGCGGTGGAACGGCACCGAAGGGCTGCAGCGCGGGCGGCAGCTGATCGGCCTCGGCGGGTTCGGCGGGGATGGTGATCACCTTGTCGGCGCGCCACTGGTCGCCGTCCCGGTACCAGCGCCACACCGACGCCGACAGGTCCTCGGTGCTGATCACCACGCCCGCGAAACCCCAGGTCGCGTCGGGATCGTGCGAGGGCCGCAGCTCCAGCACCATCTGGTGCTCCGCGCCCAGGTCCACGCGTTGGGCGTGGCTGCCCTCGGCGAGGTCCCAGAAGTGCAGGGCGTGGCCGTACTCGTTGCCGAGCAGCAGCTCGGGGACCAGTCCGTCCTCGATCATCGACGGGGTGCCCCACTCGCTCGTGATCAGCGTGTTCTGGTTGAGGTGCCACCAGGCGTCGTAGGCCAGGTGCTGGGGTCCGCGATCGGTCTCCCAGGCGCGCACGACCTCGAAGGTGTCGTGGTCGAGCACCGCGATCCCGCCCGGTCCCCCGTTGCCGTCGGCGACGCCGAGGCAGGACAGGTAGATGCCGTCGGGACCGCAGTGCAGCGTGTGCGGCCGGGAGTAGCCGGCCCGGGCGGCGAGCTCGTCGGCGCCGATGGTGCGCACCAGTCGTGGCTGCTCCGGGTCCGGGTGGGTGTCGTAGACGTGGATGTTCGACGAGCGCAGGCCCGGCAGCAGCAGGTAGCGGCGCTGCAGGCCGTCGGTGTGGTGCCCGGCGTGGGCGAAGGCGCTGCTGCAGGCGTTCCACCCGAAGTGGTGGAGCTCGTCGCCCCTGGTCGGCAGGTCCGACCAGCCCACGACCTGCCCGTACCCGGCGGAATCCGGGTCTGTGCCGATGACCGCGAGGGCGTCGGGCTGCTCGCCCGCGCGGTCGAAGGTGACCACGTAGGCCAGCTTCTCCGGTGGTGCGGCGATCGCCTCGGCGGGGCTGCGGTAGAACGTCGGATCGACCGTGGATGTGCTCATCTCGTGCTCCTCGGGAGCTGGCGTGCGGCCGTTCCAGGATGGTCCCGCACACCCGCCTCGGCGACCGCGTCCGCATCGCAGGACACCGCAGGTGGGGCCGGTCTACAGGTGGGCGCAGCGCAGGTCCGGGCTGAGCCGGTAGGTGGTGTCCAGGACCGAATCCTGGCCGCTCAACCAGGCCGGATCCTCGTCGGGGTGCACCGTGTGCACGATGACCAGGTCCCACTGCTCGGACTCCACGTCGACACCGGAGAGCAACGTGGTGTCACCCAGACGGACCGCCGGCACGAAGGGGTCCGCGTAGGAGATCTGCACCCCGGACACCGCAAGATCCGTCATGATCTCCAGCGCGGGGGACTCGCGGACGTCGGCCACGCCCGGCTTGTACGAGACGCCCAGCACGAGCACCTTCGCTCCGGCGAACGGCTTGCCTCGGTCGGCGAGCAGCTGCCGGGCCCGGTCGACCACCCGGCGCGGGCGCGCGGCGATCGAACCCATCGCGGCGTTCATCAGCGGCGCCGGGAGACGCTGCGCGCGCAGCTGCCACAGCAGGTAGTGGGTGTCGCAGGGGATGCAGTGACCGCCGACGCCCGGGCCGGGGTGGAACGGCATGAACCCGTAGGGCTTGGTGGCCGCCGCGTCGATGACCTCGATCGGATCGACGCCGAAAGCGCGGCAGCTGTCGGCGAACTCGTTGATCATCGCGATGTTGACGGCGCGGAAGCTGTTCTCCAGCAGCTTGGTCAGCTCCGCCGACGCCGGGGAGGTGACCCTGTGCACCGCGGCTGCTGTGTTGCCGACCGCTTCTTCGGCCCGGCGTCCGCACTCGGCGGTCACCCCGCCGACCACGCGCGGTGTCGAGCGGCGGTCGTGGCGGGCCACCCCGGGATCGATGCGCTCCGGGCTGAAGGCGACGTAGACGTCCTCCCCCACCGTCCAGCCGTTGCGGTGGCGCAGCGGCTCGGCGATCAGGTCGTGAGTGCACCCGACGTAGGTGGTGGAGGTCAGCACGATCGTCTGGCCCCGGACGGCGTTGGCCACCACTGTCGCGCAGGCTGCGGTCAGCGCGCGCATGTCAGGAACCAGGTGGGTGTCCACCGGGGTGGGCACCGAGATCAGCACGAAGTCGGCACCGCTGATCGCGGCCGCGTTGGTGGTCACCGCCAGCCGGCCGTTCGCCAGCGATCTGCCGAGGTGTTCCAGATCGTCGCCGGAGAGGTCCACCTGCTGCGCCTTGATCGCCCGCAGGCGGTCCTCGTCGACGTCGACGCCGGTCACCGCGATCCCGGCCTCGGCGAGTGAGAGCGCGGTCGGCAAGCCGACGTAGCCGAGACCGACGACCACTGCGCTGCCGGTCGAGCGAGGGGACGTCGCGCGGGGGAACGCTTCTGTCAACTGCGCTTGCTCTTCCGAATTCCGCCATGCCCCGCGCATGTTCGCTGTGCTCATCGCTGGCGACTCCTCTTTGCGTGTTCGCGTTGCACGAAATCGCGCTGGCTGCAGGCTCCTTCGCATCAGGAGAATCGGTTTCTCGGTAGTGCACCGAATCTGGTGCTCGTCGGCGTGTTCATCGCGCCGACCGAAGGTGTACCCACCGTGCACCAGCGTGGTGCTGAAACGTAGAGCACAAAGGCCCCGGCACCCGGAGTCAGGACTTACGCCCCGGCTGCCTGAGCAGGGGGCAGCGCACACTCAGGGTGTTGACGCCGATCACTCACCGAGGTCTTCAGGAGTCAGCCGACACGACGGTCAGCCGGTCCGGCGCGAGGAGCTCCCATGGGCGAACAGCAGCTGTGGGATCGCCACGACATCGCCGCCTACCTCGGCATGCAGGTGGGCTCGGTGAACGCGTGGCTGGCCCGGCACGGCATCACCCCGGTCGCACGGCGCCCCGCAGGACGCGGGGCGCTGGCGAACCTCTACGACGCCGACGAGATCAAGCGCGTCCGGAAGGCCGGTCGCCGGTGGCGGGACTGACCGGCGCCGCCTGCCTGTCGGGACGCCTGTGCCAAGCAGCGGCCGCGGTCACGGCGGCCAGCAACAGCCCTGCCGCGAGCAGCACGTTCAGGAAGCCTGCCAACGCCAGTCCCACGACGGCGACTAAGGGCAGCACCACGGCCGCGTCCAGCAGCACGATCCGCCCGGTGAGCGAGTGCGAGGAATCCCCAGGAACCGTCGGCGCTTCAGCCGCCTCGCGCGGTCGCGGCGCAGGATTCCCCCGTCGTGGACTCGTCCAGCGTCCGCTGGATTGGGAGCGCCACAGCCGGTACAGCGTCCACATGGTGGCGGTGGCGTCGATGACACGCACCAGCAGGAACCCGAAGCCGTAGATGAGAAGGCTCGGGCGGCGACGCACCAACGCCACCACGCAGGTGATCAGATAATCGGGCAAGAACAGGAAGAGCACCACGTTGTACGGGTTCAACCACAGTTGCAGCGCCGAGTGAACCTCGCGGTACACCGGCCAGTCGAGCGCCCAACCGGCGGTCAGCGGCACCAGCGCCAGCATCGCGCCGATGACGACCAGAGCCAGGATGATCAAGCTCGACGAGACGACCTCCAGCATGAAAATCGCAGTGGTAAACCAGAAGCGCCCGAACCAGGCGCCGTGCCGACGCAGCGTCTGCCACAGCCCCAGCGCCCAGCGGCGCACCTGCCGGTAGTAGTCCCGGAGGTTGTCGGGATCATCCGTCATCGCGTGCACCGAGGGCGAGAACGCGATCTTGCCGAGCCGCTTGTGGTGCAGCTCGAAAGTCATGTTGAAGTCCTCGATGATCAGGCCGGGCGGGTTGAGGTCCATCCGCGGCAGCACCGAGGTCCGGTACATGCTGGCGAACCCGGGGACGATCGGCGTCACGTTGATGTGGGACCAGGACTGGCCGTAGCGCATCCACTGCATGATCACCCACAGGCGCCCGCGGTAGGAGATCAGCAATCGTCCGATGAGGGAGTGGCCCTGCGGCCGCCAAGGAGTTCGAACGTAGCCGGCGACCGCGGCGTAGCCCGGATCGTCCAGCATGGGCAGCCCGTTGGTGAGGTAGTCGGCGTCGACCTCGGTGTCGGCGTCCACGATCAGCAGTGCCCCGAACCGGCGGGTGATGTCGAAGTGGCCGATGGCTGCCTCGATGGCGCCGGCCTTGCCGCGACCAGGATCGAGCTCGAGCACGCGGACGCCGAGCGAGGAGGCGAGTTCCGCCGTGCGGTCACTGCACCCGTCCGCGAGGACGTGCACGTTCGCGGCGGGAACGATCCGCAGCGCCGAGGCGATGGACTTCGCGATGCTGGCCTCTTCCTCGTGCGCGGGGATGACCACGGCGACCTCGTCGGGACGGATCCTGTTCGCGGGCGCGACGGCGTCCCCCGGAGCCGGTCGGTGCCGTTCGGCCAGCCAGCGCAAGATCGCGATCGCCGTCCACACCGGGACGTTGATCCCGAACACGAGGAACAGCAGTACCCATTCCACCACGCCACCTCATCTCCGTTGATTTCCGACGAAGCGCTCCCGCCATGCGACAACGCCGAACCCGAATCAGACAAGCACTTTTCACCCGTTCAGGTACTCATTTCTTTTTACTCCGAATTGGGCGCCACATGGTGGTGCACAGTGTGTCCAGCGGGTTCGCATACCACCCCGCAAAGAACGCACCGGGCGAAGAACATTCCAAATCCGCGTATTCGCAGCTCAAGGCCACATCAGCAAGCGTCCCAATGAATTCGGGCGCCACCCGACCCCCTCGACGATGCGGGGTGATCATGCATTTTCCGACAGCGCGCGCAGCCGGATTCATCGGCCCCCTCTTCACGCATTCCACATTTTCGGAAGGGCACAAAGTCCTCATTCCCGACAATTGCAGGAACGAGGCTCCGAGAAATGGGGATTCCGAATCGTGGACACCTCTTCCGGAAGTCGTGGACGATTCGGCGCGCGATGCGGAGCGCGTGGTGGCGACTGACAGCACGAGCCGATGGCCCGGGCCCCGCCCGACCCCGCCAGCACATGGCCGAGCCGGCCGGCTGCGCGCACGACGGCATCGACTGCGAGGACGTGCGCGCCTCCGACCGCCTGGCTCCCACCGGGTTCGTCCGCTCCCGCGCGAGTTCGGGCCGGCCTCGGTGCACCTGTGCAGCTGCGGCCCACACGCACCTGGGCTCTGGGAAGACCTCGACGCAGGCCGGCAACGAGCCTGCCCCCGACCCGCACGATCAGTTACGAGGGGAGCAACGAGATGGACTGCCTCAACGGGGACGAATTCCTCGCTCGTCAACGGGTTCTGGTGATCGCCCCGCACGCCGATGACGAAACCTACGGCTGCGGGGGCACGATCGCCAGGGTCAAATCGCTCGGTGGCGAGGTCTACGTCATCGTCGCCTCCGTGGCCTCCATCGAGCAGTACGGCGGTGAACAGGCTTCCGGACTGCGATTGGTCACCGCCGACACGCGCATCTCGGAGTTCCAGTACGTCGCCGAACTGCTCAAGGTCGACGACTGGGAGGTGCTGTTCAACGGGCCCGACGAGCACATGGCGCTGGACACCGTGCCGCGCCGCGAACTCACCCGGCTGCTGGAGCGCGACGCCAGGCTGTCGATCGAGAACGTTCGGCCGAGCATGGTGCTGATCCCTGCGACCAGTTACAACCAGGACCACGAAACGCTGTTCAAGGCGTGCGTGACCGCCACCCGGCCACCCGCACCCGGCGACCGGTACTTCGTCCCGCACGTGCTCTGCTACGACAACACGAGCCTGTTCTGGACACCGGAACGCCAACGGTTCTCCCCCGACCTGTTCGTCGACATCAGCGACTTCCTACAGGTCAAGATGCAAGCGATCTCGATGTACGCCTCGCAGGTCAAGCAACCGCTCTACCACGGCAGCCCCGAAAGTTTGGAGCTGCAGTCGCGGTGGCGCGGAAGGGAGATCTCGACCGAGGCCGCCGAGAGCTACGTGACGATGCGGATGGTGCTGTCGTGACCGCCGTCTCCATCCACCAGCCCAACTTCCTGCCGTGGACGAAGCTGATGGCCAAGATCGCCCTGAGCGATGTCCACATCGTCTTCGACACAGCCCAGTACACCCGCAGCGAGTTCCACGCCCGCCAGCGGATCAAGAACCAAGCGGGCGGGACGTCGTGGCTCAGCGTGCCCGTTGCGCACACGGGTGAGCGGCAGCGTCTGCGCGACGTGCGCATCGACCAGCGGCAACAGTGGAAGCGCCGGCACCTCAAGCACCTCACAATCCACTACGGGTGCACGCCGCACTTCGACGAGCTGTACGCGCTCGTCCTCGAGGTCTACCGCCGCGACCACGACCACCTCGTCGATCACAACCTCGACCTGACGACCGCACTGTGCGCCTACCTCGGTTTCGACACCCCGCTCGTGCTCGCTTCGGAGCTGGACGTCCCGGTTCCCGACAACCGCCAGGAGCGGTTGCTGGAGCTGGTCCGCGGCGTCGGCGGCGACGCGCACCTGACCAGTAGCGGGAGCACGTACCAGGTCGACTGGTCGCCGTTCCGCCGGGCCGGTGTGCCGGTGCTCGACCAGCACTTCGAGCACCCCGTCTACGCCCAGCCGCACGGCGAGTTCGTCCCGGGCCTGGGAGTGCTTGACATGCTGTTCGTCGAAGGCCCCTCCGCGGCCGAGAAGATCCGCGCGTCGAGCCGGTTCCGGCTCTCCGAGCCGACCACCGTGGCCAATCCACTGAGGAGCGTTCGCTGAGCCTTCAACTTCCTGACTCTGCGCGCAGCGCGGTCGCGCAGTCCCGCAGCAACGGGGTTGCCGTTGAAACCGGTGTGCCTGCTTGACGTTGGTGCTGGTCACCGGCTGTGATGCCCGCCCCACGAGCGCCTCGGCCGGGTGGCTTCGCCGAGAACCGCGCATTTTCCGTCCGGTTGCGGGCAACCCTAGTCCAGCGTGCGACGTGAAATGGGTGTCGCGATGCCACGGCCCGGATCCGCGGGCCGCTGGGGGCCAGAACACCGAAATCACCACACCACGGGACACACCTGTGCGAACGCGCGTGCGCGAGCGCTGAGACCAGGAGGAAAGATGTCGAGGAGAACACTGCGCGGCAAGGGTTTCAAGACCACGATGGCCGTCGCCGGAGGACTGCTGCTGGCCGGGTCGAGCATGGGCCTCGCCTCCGCCGAAACCGGTTCCGAGCAGGACGAAGTCGCCCGTGCGATGGACGCCGCGTGCCAGGACGGCTACCTGTGCGTCTGGTCCGAGCCCGGCGGCAGGGGCGAGCGGATCGACCTCTTCGAGTGCGAGGTTCCGCAGGACCCGCCAGCCAACCTGCCCTGGCCCGCCGGTTCCTGGCTCAACAACCAGTTCGACGGCACGGTCGCGAGCTTCCAGGGACCGGATCCGAACAACCCGAACGGGCCGTGGATCGAGCAGTACACCTCGGTCGCACCGGAGCTGAGCCACGACAACCGCGGCTTCACCACTCCGCGGATCGATCCGTGCTGAGCGGATCCGCGGTGAACTGAGGAAAATCCGCCCGGCCACCGCTGAACCGCTTCGGCGGTGGCCGGGTGCGACAGCTGGGGCTGACCGCGGCGACCGTCGCGAACTTCCACGGCCCCGCGGGCGAGCCGCAGTACTCGTCCACGGCTCCGGAGGACAGCCCCAACGACAAGGGCTTCGACGCCTGGGAGGTCGATCCCTGCTGATGGGGCGTTGGTGGTCACGGCCGGTTCCGCCCGGCCGTGACCACCCGCCTGTCGAGCGTTGATGGCACGAGGGGCTCCATGACGCGATGGAGCAGCGAACAGCTACCCGATCTGGCCGGCAAGACGGCCGTCATCACCGGCGCGAACAGCGGGCTCGGCCTGGAGACCGCGCAAGCGCTCGGGCGGGCGGGAGCGCACGTGGTGCTCGCCGTCCGCGACCTCGCCAAGGGTGAGCGCGCGGCGGGAAGCGTGCCGGGATCGGCGGAGGTCCGCAGGCTCGACCTCGGTGATCTCGCCTCGATCCGCGAGTTCTCCGAGGCGTGGACCGGCGAGATCACGATGCTCATCAACAACGCCGGGATCATGTTCCCGCCGGAGGGCACCACCGCGGACGGGTTCGAGATCCAGTTCGGCACCAACCACCTCGGCCACTTCGCGCTGACGAACCTGCTGCTGGACCAGGTCACCGACCGCGTGGTCACGGTCTCCTCCAGCCTGCACCGGTCGGTGCGCGGAATCCACTGGGAGGACCCGAACTTCACCGGCGCCTACGATCCGCAGAAGGCCTACGCGCAGTCCAAGCTGGCGAACCTGCTGTTCACCCTGGAGCTCCAGCGCAGGCTCACCGAGGCCGGAGCGAAGGTCCGCGCCACGGCCGCGCACCCGGGCTACGCGGCCACGAACCTGCAGAGCCACGCGGGCAACTCGCTGCTGCGGCGGCTGATGGCGATCGGCAACGTCATCGCCGCGCAACCGGCGGAGGCGGGTGCTCTACCCACCCTCTTCGCGGCCACCCAGGACATCCCGGGAGCCAGCTACGTCGGCCCGGACGGTCCGCTGGAACTGCGCGGCTCCCCCGCCCTGGTCGGGCGCAGCAAAGCCGCCAGCGACCCGGAGGCGGCCCAGCGCTTGTGGACCCTCTCCGAGCACCTCACCGGACTGTCCTTCCCGCTGGCCGGCAAGCGCTGACCTCTGCTCACGCGAGGCCGTTGGACCTGGTGACCTCGGCGTAGAAGCGGGCGCTGTCCTTGGGCGTCCTGGTGAGGGTGTCGTAGTCGACGTGCACGAGCCCGAAGCGCTTGCCGAAGCCGAAGGCCCACTCGAAGTTGTCCAGCAGGGACCAGACGAAGTAGCCGCGCAGGTCGACGCCGTTGGCGATGGCCTGGTGGGCGGTGCGGAAGTGCGCGCGGAGGTAGTCCACGCGGGCCCGGTCGTGGACCTGGCCGTCGACGCGCTCGTCGTCGTAGGCGGCGCCGTTCTCGGTGATGTAGAGCGGGATCGCCGGGTAGTCGCGGTGCAGGCGTTCCAGGAGTTCGCCGAGTCCGGCGGGGTCGACCTCCCAGCCCATCTCGGTGGTGGGCAGGCCGCGAGGTGCCGGGCTCATGTCGGCGCTGCCGGGCCAGGCACTGGG
This sequence comes from Saccharopolyspora mangrovi, assembly GCF_035320975.1. NCBI lineage: Bacteria > Bacillati > Actinomycetota > Actinomycetes > Pseudonocardiales > Pseudonocardiaceae > Saccharopolyspora > Saccharopolyspora mangrovi. Next base: position 17,741 of record NZ_JAWLNX010000031.1, read on the forward strand.
TTCGTCGCCGGGCCGCCAGATCCGTGGTTGGTCGCTGGAGGTGACGACCTGCCGGGTGTAGTAGTTGATGCCTAGGAAGTCCAGCGGTGCGTTGATTATTCGCTCGTCGCCGTCCCGGATGTGGTCGCTGCCGGTGACATCGGCGACGTCGTCGAGCACGTCGGCCGGGTGATGACCGAGCAGCAGCGGATCGAGGAACTGCCGGTTGAGCAGGCCGTCGACGCGACGGGCGAGGTCTCGGTCGGCCTCGGTGGCGGGGTCGACGGGCGCGAGGTTGAGGGTGATGCCGCAGCTGGAACCGGCTCCCGCAGCGCGCATTTCGGACATCGCCAGGCCATGGCCGAGCAGCAGGTGGTGCGCGGCGCGCATCGCGGCGGCGTGGTCCCGCCTGCCCGGCGCGTGCACGCCCTCGGCGTGGCCGAGGAACGCCGCGACCCAGGGTTCGTTGAGCGTGGTCCAGTGCTGGACGCGGTCGCTGAGCGCGGCGTGCGCGCGGGCGGCGTAGTCGGCGAAGCGGTGCGCGGTGTCGCGTTCGGGCCAGCCGCCCGCGTCTTCGAGCGCTTGGGGCAGGTCCCAGTGGTAGAGGGTCACCCACGGCTGGATGCCGGAGTCGAGGAGTTCGTCGACGAGGCGCGAGTAGAAGTCCAGCCCGGCGGGGTTGAGCGTTCCCGTCCCGTCCGGCTGCAGTCGGGGCCAGGCCAGCGAGAACCGGTAGTGGGTCAGGCCCAGTTCCCGCATGAGCGCGACGTCTTCGCGGTAGCGGTGGTAGTGGTCGCAGGCGACGTCGCCGGTATCGCCGCCGACGATCGTGCCCGGGGTGTGCGCGAAGCGGTCCCAGATGGACTCCCCGCGCCCGCCTTCGGCCACTCCCCCTTCGACCTGGTAGCTCGCGGTGGCCGCGCCCCACGCGAAACCGTCCGGGAACCGCAACTGCTCACCCATCTGCGCTCCTCGTCGAGTGGTTCGTGGTCATCGGGTGGTGATGGCCAGCGGCAGGCCGTGCGGGTCGATGAGCAGCGGTTCGGCGCCCGGTCGCAGCACCGCACCGGCGCCGGCCGCGGTCATCGCGCCGACGGCCCCGCGGGTCTCGGCGACGCCGAGGCCGATCGATCGCAGCCCGAGCCGGGACTGCCCGGCCGACCACGTGCTGGGCGCGGTGTCGTTGCGGAAGCTGAACACCTCCAGCACGACGTCGCCGAGCCGCAGGTTGGTGATGACGAATCCGCGCGGGTCGTCGGTGCGGATGAGCTTGCCGATGACCCGCGCGCCCAGCGTGCGGACGTAGAAGTCGAGCGCTTCCTGCAGGTCCGGCACCGTGACGGCGATGTGGTCGAAGACCGGTCCGGCGTCGCGCGGCCGGGTCTGGTGCGCGGCGAGGTCTTCGGCGGCCAGTTCGGGTGAGTGAGTCTCGTCGTGCCGGACGGCGCCTTCGACGAACTCCAGCAGGGTTCCGTCGGGGTCGGTGAAGAAGGTGATGCGGACGTCGCCGTGCGCGTCCTTGGGGTGCGTGGTGAACTCGACGCCGGCGTCGCGGAGCTCGGCGGCTCGCGCGTCGACGTCGCCGACCTTCATGCCGAAGTGCCGCATCCCGCACTGCAAGTCGTCGGGCGCCCAGCCGCCGAGGTCGCCTTCCCCGACTTCCACGAGCTTGACGCGCGCGGGTCCGGCGTCGAGCCAGCTGATGCCGGATTCCCGCGCCAGCTCGGTGAATCCCAGCAGGCCGGTGTAGAACTCCTGAGACCGAGCCAGGTTCCGGCAGCCGATCTCGACGTGCCGGATCGCGGCGGTGGGCGCGCTCGGGTCGGCGGAATGGTTCGCGGTCATCGCCCCTCCGGCGAGTCGTTCCGGACGCCGCTGGTGGTCGCGACCCGGTGATCTTGCATGGGGAACGATGCTGCCACCGCGTTCAAGCCGAGGGCAACGGAATGTCGGGGACACGAACCGAAGCTGTCCGGTTCATGTCCTGGACGGGGAGGTGCCCGCCTCGCCGAGGGGGCGGGGCGAGACGGGCAGGCGGAAGATTACGCCGTTCGGTCCAGCGTCGAACCCCGCAGCGAACACCACCCGCAGATCTCACCTCATCCAGCGATCACCGCCGTCGGGTGGTCTCGGGTGGTGCCAGCCGGTCTCGAGGTGAACCCGCGTCCCCACGAGGTGACGGATTACCGCCGTAATCCGTCACCCGATTACGGCGGTAATCCGCGGACATTTAGTTCACTCCCCCAACTAACTGCGCGGTGGCTTCGTGAGCGTCGACACAAGTTTCTCGGACTCCTCGGCTCTGCGCAGGCCCTTGCCTCGACCGCCCACTGCTATTAGTTTGGCGGCGATACTTATTGGAGGTGGACGTGGCCGAGCGCGGAACCAGCGAGGTCGTGCGGCTCAGCGGGCCGTCCGGGGTCGACCAGACCGCGGTGCGACGCGCCAACCTCGCGCGCGTGCTCGACGAGGTGCGGCGCGGCGAGGTCGTCTCGCGCGCCGACATCGCCACCCGCAGCAAGCTCACCAAGGCCACCGTCTCCAGCCTCGCCGCCGAGCTCATCGACCGCGGCCTCATCCGGGAGACCGGGCTGCGCCGCGACGGCGCCGTCGGTCGCCCGGGCCGCTCGCTGGAGCTCGACGGTGGCGGCATCACCGCGCTCGGGCTGGAGATCAACTCGCAGTACCTGGCCGCGCGCGGCACCGACCTCGCCGGACGCGTCATCGTCGAACGCCGCATCAGGTTCGACGCCATGCACGCCGACCCGGAAACCACCCTGGACCGGCTCGCCGGGCTCGCCCGCGAGGCCGTCGCCGAGCTCGCGGGCACCGGGTCGTCGTTCCTGGCCGGGATCGCGGTGGCGGTGCCCGGTCTGGTCGACGCCGAGACCGGTCGAGTCCGCTACGCGCCCAACCTCGAATGGCGATCGATCCCGATCGCCGAGGCGCTGCGGGTGCGGCTCGGCAGCGACGTGCCGATCGTGGTGGACAACGAGGCCAACCTCTCCGCGCTCGCCGAACTGCACGCCATGTCCCAGCCGGCCGCCGACCTCGTCTACCTGACCGGCGAGGTGGGTGTCGGTGCCGGGCTGATCACCGGCGGGCGGCTGCTGCGCGGTGCCGGCGGGTTCACCGGCGAGATCGGGCACGTCCCGGTCGATCTCGACGGCCAGGTCTGCGGGTGCGGGCGGCGCGGCTGCCTGGAGACCAAGATCGGCCTGCCTGCGGTGCTGCGCGCCGCCGCACCTGACCTCGCCGACCGGGAAGCCGACCCGCAGGACCAGGCGCACGCGCTGCGGCAGCGGGCCGAGGACGGCGGTCCGGAGGCGATGGCGGGTTTCGACGAGATCGGCAGGTGGCTGGGCATCGGCGTGTCGATGCTGGTCAACCTGCTCAACCCGGAGGTCGTGGTGCTGGGCGGCTACCTCGGGACCGTCGCGCCCTACCTGGTTCCCGCCGCGATGCGGGAACTGCGGGAGCGCGCGGTGGCCGGGGATGCGGCGGTCTGCCGGATCACCGCGTCCACCTTCGGCTTCTCCGCGGCCGTGCGGGGTGCCAGCAGCATCGTCATCGAGGAGATCTTCAGCGACCCGCTGCGCATCCCCGCAGCCGAGAAGGTCGCCGACTGAACGTCTTTCGGCACCCGCGGGTGCCGGTGGAGCACGCAGTGCACGACGAAGTGAGGAGCAACAGGTCATGACCGACTTCACCCCGAAGCGCGAGGACAAGTTCTCGTTCGGCCTCTGGACCGTGGGCTGGCTCGGACGGGACCCGTTCGGCGAGGCCACCCGCAGCCCGCTGGACCCGGTCGAGGCCGTGCACCGGCTCTCCGACCTCGGCGCCCACGGCATCACCTTCCACGACGACGACCTGGTGCCGTTCGGTTCCGATGCCTCCGAGCGCTCGGCCATCGTGTCCCGCTTCCGGGGCGCGCTGGACGAGACCGGGCTGGCCGTGCCGATGGTGACCACCAACCTGTTCAGCCACCCGGTGTTCAAGGACGGCGGTTTCACCGCCAACGACCGCGACGTGCGCCGCTTCGCGCTGCGCAAGGTGCTGCGCAACGTCGAGCTGGCCGCCGAGCTGGGCGCCAAGACCTTCGTCGCCTGGGGCGGCCGGGAAGGCGCCGAATCCGGTGCTGCCAAGGACGTTCGTGCCGCGCTGGACCGCTACCGCGAGGCGGTGGACACCGTGTGCGCGTTCATCAAGGAACGCGGCTACGACCTCAAGCTGGCCCTGGAGCCCAAGCCGAACGAGCCGCGCGGCGACATCCTGCTGCCGACCGTGGGTCACGCGCTGGCGTTCATCAACGAGCTGGAGCACGGCGACATCGTCGGCGTGAACCCCGAGGTCGGGCACGAGCAGATGGCCGGGCTGAACTTCGCGCACGGCATCGCGCAGGCGCTGTGGGCGGGCAAGCTGTTCCACATCGACCTCAACGGGCAGAACGGCATCAAGTACGACCAGGACCTGCGCTTCGGCGCCGGCGACGTGCGCAACGCCTTCTTCCTGGTCGACCTGCTGGAGAACGGCGGCTACGAGGGCCCGAGGCACTTCGACTTCAAGCCGCCGCGCACCGAGGACTACGAGGGCGTCTGGGCTTCGGCGGCCGGCTGCATGCGCAACTACTTGATCCTCAAGGAGCGCGCGGCCGCCTTCCGCGCGGACCCGCGGGTGAAGGAGGCGCTGGAGGCCGCTCGCGTCGCCGAGCTGTCGACCCCGACGCTGGCTCCGGGCGAGAAGGTCTCGGAGCTGCTGGCCGAGGACTTCGACGTCGAGGCCGCGGCCGCTCGCGGCATGCACTTCGAACGCCTCGACCAGCTCGCGATGGACCACCTCCTCGGCGTGAACTGAGGTGATCGCGCGATCGAGGGTCGATCGCGCACAATGCAACCGGTCAAGACCGACTCCGGCCCGGGAGGCCACCCCGCCTCCCGGGCCGCGCGAGCGCGAAGGATGACGCAATGCTGGTGCTGGGCATCGACTCGTCGACGCAGTCCACCAAGGCGCTGGTCGTCGACGCCGACGACGGCGAGGTCGTCGCCGAGGCCAAGGCGTCGCACCCGGACGGCACCGAGGTGAACCCGGCCGCCTGGTGGGACGCGGCGCAGAGCGCCATCGCCGAGGCGGTCCAGAAGGCGCCCGGACGCGTCGAAGCCGTCTCGGTCGGCGGCCAGCAGCACGGCATGGTCGCCCTGGACGAGCAGGGCGAGGTCGTGCGGGACGCCTTGCTGTGGAACGACACCCGCTCGGCGCCGCAGGCCGAGGCGCTCGTCGAACGCCACGGCGCGAAGGAACTGGCCACCCGCACCGGTCTGCGGCCGGTCGCGAGCTTCACCATCACCAAGCTCGCCTGGCTGGCGCAGAACGAACCGGCCAACGCCGACCGCGTCGCGCAGGTGCTGCTGCCGCACGACTGGGTCGGGTGGAAGCTGGCCGGGCAGCCGGAGCGCACCTGGACCGACCACGGCGACGCCTCGGGCACCGGCTACTACTCCCCCACCACCGGCGAATGGCTGCCGGACCTGCTCGCCGACGCCCTGGGCGGGCGCAGTCCGAAGCTCCCGACGATCCTCGGTCCCGGTGAGAAGGCCGCCGTGGCCACCCTGCCGGGCATCGAAGGCGCGACCATCGGTGTCGGCACCGGCGACAACATGGCCGCCGCACTCGGTCTCGGGCTCGAACCGGGCGACGTGGTGGTGTCGCTGGGCACCTCGGGCGCGGTGTTCGCGCCCGCCGAACAGCCCAGCGCCGACCAGACCGGCACCGTCGCGGGCTTCTGCGACGCCACCGGCCGCTACCTGCCGCTGGTGTGCACGCTCAACGCGGCCCGCGTGCTCAGCTCCACCGCGCAGATGCTCGACACCGACCTGGAAGGGCTGTCCCGGCTGGCGCTGTCGGCCGAGCCGGGTGCGGGCGGGCTGAGCCTGCTGCCGTACCTGGAGGGCGAGCGCACCCCGAACCTCCCGGAAGCCACCGGCACGCTGACCGGCCTGACCGGTGCGAACATGACCCCGCAGAACCTGGCCCGGGCCGCCGTCGAGGGCATGCTGTGCGGCATGGCCGACGCCATCGAGGCGCTGCGCGACACCGGTGCCGACGTCCGCCGGGTGCTGCTCATCGGCGGCGCCGCCCGCTCCGAGGCCGTGCAGGCGATCGCCCCCGGGCTGTTCGGCGTCGACGTCGACATCCCGGAGCCGGCCGAGTACGTCGCTCTCGGCGCGGCCAAGCAAGCGGCCTGGGCGCATTCGGGAGCAGCGGCTCCCCCGGCCTGGGAGGTCGCCGGAACTCGCCGGGAGGTCGGCGACGACACCACCGGCCCCGCGGTCCGAGCCGCCTACGCCCGCGCCCGGAACCAGGTCCACGGCATCTGAACCCCTCCCGCGCGCGGATCGCCAGGGGCGAGAACCGCAGTGTTCGCCAACGGTTTTCGCCCCTGCCAAGGCTGCGTTGGCCGGTCAGGCTGCGGCCGAGTCGGGCAGCGCGGAGGTCGTGAGGGTGGTTGCCGCGCGGCGGAGGAGGTCGGTCGCTCGGGGGTTCGGTCGCCAGTCGTGGTCTTCGGCGAACCAGTCGTCGTAGAGGAAGGTCGCGGGCAGGACGGTGCCCTCGCCGAGCCCTCCGCCGAGGCCGGTGGAGTGGCTTCGCACGGCGCCGAGGCCGATGGGGAGGACGGGTTTTCCGGCGAGCGCGTCCGGCGGGAGCATCGCGAGCCACGATCTCAGCGGGGCGCTGCCGTGGGGCTCGTAGCGCGGGGTGATGACCGCGACCGCGTCGGCGCAGGTCAGCGCCCGCTGGGTGCGCACCACCTCGGGATGTCGGTGGTCCTGGGCCATCAGGGCCGAGTGCGGCAGCGCTCCGGCGGCGATCTCGGTGACCTCGGCGCCGCCGGCGCGCAACTCCGCGGCGAGGGTCCGGGCGATCGCGCCCGGGCGCGATCGCCGGTTCAGGTGCCCGGTGAGCACGGCGAACTCAACCACGTCGCGCCTCCTCGATCCACTTCGGACTGAACGGGGGCAGGTGAGGACACGACAACATGCTGAACTCCTGGAGCGCGGGATGCGAGACCGGCGCGTCACCGAACGGCGCGCGCGAGGACCGGTGAAAACCGGTGGTGGAAGGAGAAATTCCGGTAGCCGCGGGGCACCGGTGCGAATCAGCCGTGGATCAACAGATCGCGCTGCACACGCGCAACAGGTCGATGTGGCACCGCACCACGAGACCGGTCAGGGCTGTCATGCCGGTCATCCTCTTGGCAACCGGGCGGGCCTGTAAAGCACCACCGCAGGCATCCCACATGCCGGGCCGGATCAGGCGGCCTGCCGGTGGGACACGAACGTCACCGACACCAGCCCGATCACCGCGACCGCGGCGAAGGCGTAGAAACCCCACGGGTAGGCCAGACCGGCGCTGAGCAGCGCACCTCCGACCAGCGGCCCGCAGATCGCGCCGAGCCGCCCGACGCCGCTGGACGCGCCGAGCGCGGTGGCGCGGCCGATGGCCGGGTAGTGGTGGCTGACGTAGGCGTAGACCAGCACCTGGGTGCTGAACACGAACACGCCCGCCAGCAGCACGCTGACGTACACGCCGACGCCGGGCAGCCGCACGCTCAGCAGCGCGAGGAACACCGCGGCGGCGCTGAACCAGATCAGCGTGCAGGTGCGGACCCCGATGCGGTCGGAAACCCGGCCCGCCAGCAGCAGTCCCAGCACCGCACCGACGTTGAGCGTCAGCAGCAGCGCCAGCGCTGCACCCAGCTCGTAGCCGGCTGCGCGCATGATCTCCGGAAGCCAGGTGTTGAGGCCGTAGACCAGCAGCAGCCCCATGAACGAGGTCACCCAGAACGCGAGCGAGGACCGCAGGTAGCCGCCGCGGAACAGGGTGGCGACGGGACTGCGGGCAGCCTTCTCCTCAGCCGTGACCGGCAGCGACTCGGGCAGGTAACGCGCCAGCAGCGGCACCAGCACGAGGGCCGGCAGGGCACCGATGACGAACATGGCGCGCCAGGTCAGCACCGGGATCACCAGGATCCCCAGCAGCGAGGTGACCACCGCACCCACGTGATATCCCGTCATCAGCGTGGTCGTGGCGCTGCCGCCCTTGGCGTTGGAGGCCTCGTTGACCATCGCGATCGCCACCGGCAGGACACCGCCGAGGCCGAGTCCGGCCAGGAACCGCAGGACGCCGAACAGCAGCGGGCCGGTCGCCAGCGCGCACGCCAGCGTCAGCACCGAGAACAGCACGACGGTGGCGATCATGAGCTTGCGCCGGCCGAAGCGATCGGTCAGCGGTCCGACGCACAGCGCGCCGATCATCACGCCGACCAGCCCCACCGAGGAGATCAGCGAGGCCGTGGCCGGTGTGAGCTGCCAGGTCGGATCGCGCAGCAGCTTGGGCAGCACGACGCCCAGCACCACCAGGTCGTATCCCTCCAGCGCCACCGCCGACCAGCACAGCGCGGCGACGCCGCGGGCGGAGACCCGCTGGGCCGTCGGTTCCGGCATGCCGCCGGACTGTCCTGACGCCGTTGTCATTCCAGCTCACCTCTTCGAAGTCCGAGTTGTGCCCGGAATGATGTGGCCGACCTCCCGTGGGCCTACCAGCATCGGTTTCCGCTCAGTGGAACACGTTCCGAGGTCGATATCTGCGGTCGCCGACGGTGACCGCGGGTGACCCACCGCAGCGCTCCGGCCGGGCGCGGCGTCCCTCGTCCGACCGTCGCGATGGGGCCGTTCGAGGCATGATGTCGGGGCATGGGCACCAACCAGGTGAACGCTCCGGCCGGAGCGGGTGATGAGGCCGAGGTGCGACTGCGCTGGTGGGAGCGCCGCACCGAGTGGCCGATGGTCGGCTTGTCCGTGCTGTTCCTCGGGCTCTACGCCTGGATGGTGCTCGACACGGGGCTGACGCCGGTCTCCAGGCAGCGCATCGACGCGGTCATGTGGGCGCTGTGGGCCGCCTTCGCCGTCGACTACCTGGTGCGGCTCGGCTTGGCCCGCCGCCGGCTGCGGTTCGTGGTGCACAACGCCTTCGACCTGCTGGTCCTGCTGCTCCCGCTGCTGCGGCAGCTGCGCGTGCTGCGGCTGGTCGTGGTGCTGCTGACGCTCAACCGGCGGGTGCAGGCGCGGGTGCGCGGCCAGGTCGTGCTGTACGTGTCCGGTGCCGTCGTGCTGCTCGGGTTGTCGGCCGCGCTCGCCGTGCTGGAGGTCGAGCGCACCGCACCGGACGCGAAGATCACCGGTTTCGGGGACGCGCTGTGGTGGACGATGACGACGGTGACCACCGTCGGCTACGGCGATTACTACCCCGTCACCGGCCAGGGCAAGCTCATCGCGGCGGGCCTCATGATCGCCGGGATCGCGCTGCTCGGTGTGGTCACCGGCAGCATCGCGTCCTGGTTCGTCGACCGCTTCGGCGGTCTGGAGCAGTCGGTGAGCGCCAGCGCCGACGCCACCCGCCGGCTGGACGCCGAGAGCGACCAGCTGCGCGCGGAGATCGTGGTGCTGCGGGAGGAGATCACCGCGCTGCGCACCGAGCTGTCCTCCCGCGAGGGCAGCTGACCCTCACCGGAACAGGTGGACCGGTACGGCTGCGGCCATCGCCGCCGTGCCCGCGTCGTTGGGGTGCAGGCCGTCGCCGCCGTCGAACTCCGGGCGCAACCGCTGCGGATCGGCCGGGTCCCTGGTCGCGGCGTCGAAGTCGATGACCGAGTCGTACTCACCGCTGGTGCGGATCCAGGTGTTGAGCGCTTGGCGCTTGGCCTCGTTCTCGAGTGTGTGGAAGCCGAGGCTGTCGCCCTTGAACGGCAGGATCGTGCCGCCGTGGATGCGCAGACCGGCCGCGTGCGCGCGGGCGATGAGCTGGCGGTGGCCGTCGACGAGCTGTTGCGCGGTCACGGTTTCCGAAGGTGACGCGATGGTGCCGGGGTGCCCGAGGTCGTTGACGCCGAGCAGCACGATGACGTCGCGCGCTCCCGGTTGGGCGAGCACGTCGCGGTCGAAGCGCCGCAGCCCGGCTTCGCCTGGTGAGCCGGAGGCGCAGCTGGTCGCCGCCGACGCTGGTGTGCACGACCTGGCGGATGGTGGTGTCGGCGACCGTGGGCGTGCCGGTCTCCGGTGTGGCGCTCGGCGCCGCCGCCCACGTCCCGACCTGCTGGGGAGCCGCGGCACCGGCTGCTGCGGAAACTGCGAGCAGCAGCAGGATCCCGAGCAGCGCCGCACCGGTCCTGTTGTTCGTCACGCTGGCCTCCCTTGGCCCGAAACATTTCTGAAACTTGAGCTAGACTTTCGCCACTCCAGTGTCAACGCCCGCACGAGGGGATCGCACGCAACTCGAGCGCCCCCTTCCGCCCCTCGAGTTGCGATTCTTGACGTTTCGACCGACGCGCGCTTAGCCTTCGACATCGCGTGATCTACGAAACTTTTCGGAAACTGTTCCGGCAACATCGAGAAAGCGGGAGTCCGCAATGAAGCCGATTCACCTCGTCACGACCGCCGCCGTGGCGATCATGCTGCTGCCCACCTACGCCCAAGCCGCGCCCCAGCCCTCCACGCTGCGCGACGCCGCTCCCGACGGACTGGTCATCGGGTCGGCGGCGGCCGGTGGCGGGCACCACGAGGAAGAGCCCTACCCCGACCCGTTCAGCTCGGACCAGGCCTACCGCGACGTCCTCGGCCGCGAGTTCAGCTCGCTGTCGGCGGAGAACCAGATGAAGTGGGAGTACCTCCACCCCGCTCGCGACACCTACAACTTCACCGACGCCGACGCGATCGTCGACTTCGCCGCGCAGCACGGCCAGGTGATGCGCGGGCACACGCTGCTGTGGCACAGCCAGAACCCGGAATGGGTGGAGAACGGCAACTTCTCGCCGGCGGAGCTGCGCGAGAAGTTGCACCAGCACATCACCACGGTCGTCGGCCGCTACGCCGGGAAGATCCAGCAGTGGGACGTGGCCAACGAGATCTTCGACGAATCCGGGAACCTGCGCACCACCGACAACATCTGGATCCGCGAACTCGGTCCGGGCATCATCGCCGACGCCTTCCGCTGGGCGCACGAGGCCGACCCGAACGCCAAGCTGTTCTTCAACGACTACGGCGTCGAGGGCGACAACGCCAAGAGCGACGCCTACTACGCCCTCATCCAGGACCTGCTCGCGCAAAGCGTTCCGGTGCAGGGCTTCTCCGCGCAGGCCCACCTCAGCCTCGACGACGGGTTCCCGGCCGACCTCACGCAGAACCTCCAGCGCTTCGCCGACCTCGGGCTGGAAACCTCCATCACCGAGCTGGACGTGCGCATGACGCTGCCGCAGGGCGGAGCGCCCACCCAGCAGCAGCTGACCGAGCAGGCCGACTTCTACCGGCGCGCGCTGCAGTCCTGCCTGGACGTCTCCAGCTGCCACTCGTTCACCGTGTGGGGCCTGCCGGACAAGTACTCGTGGGTTCCGGGGACCTTCCCCAACCAGGGCGCGGCGACGATCTACTGGGACGACTTCACCCCCAAGCCCGCCTACGGCGCGCTGCTGGAAACCCTTTCGGCCAGCAGGAGCAAAAGCGGGAAAGCCGAGAATGAAACGATGACGACGTCCGGGTGAATCACGCCTGGTTTCCCGCAGCCTGGCCTGGCACGGTGAAGCGCACTGGGGCCGGCGGCGCGGACGGCGTCCGGACTTCGACGAGATGCGGGTGCGGGGCGGCGCTGTGCCGCCCCGCACCCGCCTGATGGCGAGAGGTGTTGCGGGTTCGATGCGGTCGCAGACCGGGAGCAGGACCGAGGTCTCCTTCGAGCGGCTGTCGCGGTTGCGCGACACCGGGTTCCGCAGGGTGCGACCGGGCATCGACAACCTGAGCACCCGGGTGCTGCGGCTGCAGCGGAGCCGCGCCGACGGTTGCGGCAACGTGCGGCTGCTGCGCGACGCCCGGGCGCTGGGGCTGTCGGTGGAGTGGATCTACCGCTACGGGCTCCCCGGCGAGACCGATCAGGCCTACGCCCGGGTGCTCGCGCAGTTCCCCGCGCTGCACCACCTTCCGCCGATGGCGGGCGCCCAGCGCTGCGGTGACGGCATCTCCGGCGAGACCGAGACCGCGCTGCGGGAGGGGATCGCGGCGTGGCAGCGGGAGAACCCGGCCGGCGTGCTGGAACTCGTCGAGGAGGGTGACGCGCTGGTGGTGCTCGACGACCGCCCGCGCTTCGGCCGACACGAGTACGTCTTCGCCGGTCCGGCCGCGGAACTCCTGCGCTACCTGGAGGTCCCGTGCCCGGTGTCGGTGCTGGCGGCCCGCTTCGGCGCGCAGGTGCACTCGCGGCTGGCGGATCTGCGCGAGTGCGGATTGGTGTTCACCGACGCGGGCAACTGGGTGCACGTGCTCCCGCGCCCGACCGACGACCGCCTGCAACTGGTGGGCTGACCGCGACCGGCGTGCGCGCGAGAACGCCGGACCTGGAGTGACCGGCGCCTCGATCGTGCTCACCAGATCACCCGGGCGTGAGGTGATTCGCCTATCGTCCTCACCCGCCGGAGGGTGTCGCGCGCCATGCGAACGGAGTAGCGCGCGGTCACGAAGGCGCAACGAAAGCCGTCGGTACCAACCGGCGTTGACACGGTCGCGGTAGCAATGGTGCTGGGTTCGGGCGAGCAGGATCTTGAGCAGGGGGCGGTTATGGCGGCGTTGCCCACGGAGGCGGGTGCCCAGGAGCGCAGCGACACCGAGCTGATCGAGGCCGTGCGCGAGGGCGACACCGGTTCCTACGGCGTCCTCTACGAGCGGCACGTCGCCGCCGCCTACGCGATGGCCCGGCAGGTCACCAAGTCCTCGGCCGAAGCCGACGACGTCGTCTCCGAGGCGTTCGCGAAGGTCCTCGACCTGCTGCGCGACCGGCGGGGACCGACCTCGGCGTTCCGCGCCTACGTGCTGACCGCCGTCCGGCACGCCGCCTACGACCGCACCCGCAAGGCGCAGCGCGTCCAGTACTCCGAAGACCTGGAAACCGTCCCCAACATCGACATCTCCCAGCCCTTCACCGACACCGCGGTGGAGGGCGAGGACCGCTCGCTGGTCGCGGCGGCGTTCGCGAAGCTGCCCGAGCGATGGCAGATGGTGCTCTGGCACGTCGAGATCGAGGGCGAGTCCCCGGCCAAGGTCGCTCCGCTGCTGGGCATGACGCCCAACGGCGTCTCCGCGCTGGCCTACCGCGCCCGGGAAGGCCTCAAGCAGGCGTTCCTGCAGGTGCACCTGCGCAACCTCGACTCCGAGCGGGAGCGCTGCCGGGAGAGCGTCGAGCGCCTGGGCTCCTGGACCCGGGGTGGGCTGGCCAAGCGGGAGACCGCGCAGGTCGAGTCGCACCTCGACGACTGCGACCGGTGCCGGGCGCTGGCCGCGGAGCTGGCCGAGATCAACGGGGCGCTGCGCGTGTTCATCGCTCCCCTGGTGCTCGGCGGCAGCGCCACCGCGACCGGCTACCTGGCCGCCGTGGGTGCCGGCGGTGTGGTCGGCGGCGGGGCGATCGGCGGCGTGATCAACGCCGTCGGCGGTCCGCGCCGCGCCGCGGTGTCGGGCGCCGCCCTGGCCGCGGTGCTGGCCGCGATCGCGCTGGCGCTGGCGTCGAACGACGGCGAGATCCCGCCCGTCGCCTCGGCCAAACCGCAGGAGCCGTCCTCGCCGCAGTCCCCGCAGTCGCCGCCCGCTCCCCCGCCCGCTCCCCCGGCCGCGCCCGCCGCTCCGGCACCCGCACCGGCCGCCCCGGGCGGCGCGACCCCCGGCCAGCCGGCACCGCCGCCCGGCTCCCCCGGCCGGACTCCGCTGCTGCCGATCCCGCTGCCGCTGCCACCCGCTGCCGAGCCGGTCGCCGACGGCACCGCGCACGTCGGCGTCGACCTGCTCGGCCTCGGCGTGGACGCCGACCCGCACCTGGTCGTCGAGGAGAACGGCGTCGACGCGGGCGCGAACTTGCGCCTGCAGCCGAAGTTCCGGCCGGACCGGCTGATCGGCATCGACCCGCCCACCGGCGGCCTGGACGTCTTCGGCAACCCCGTCGCGGGCCGCTGAGGAGCCTCCCCGTCAGGGCTTCAGGTGCCGGCGGAGCAGACCGGTGAGCAGCTCGCGTTCGGCGCACCGGTCGTGCCGGAACGACCTGGCGAGCGTCCTGGCCTCCTCGGGGGTGACGCCGGCGAAGCACTGGGCGAAGCGCTGGACCAGGGGTTCCGCCAGGAGGATGTGGCGGACCAGGACCTCGGCGAACTTGCGCTTGCCCCACGGATAGGGCTGGAAGTCGGGGAATTCGCGGTCGAAGGCCGCCTCGACGGGGTCGAGGACGTCGCGCACCCCGGCGTCGGTGCCGCCCCAGGAGTCGACGCCGAGACGCCGCTTGGCCTCGAGCACCTCGGCGATGCGGGCGAGGTAGGGGCTGTCCTCCCGGACGTGCACCAGGCCCTGCAGGCCGATGTCCTTGTAGGTCCACAGCGACCAGCTCGCCGCGTGCTCCCGGTAGATCTCCAGCTGGTCGGCCAGCACCTGCAACCGCCACGGCTCGGGTTCGCCGCAGGGGTAGAGCGGGCCGAACTCGCCGATCCAGATGGGAGTTCCGGTGCTGCGCATGAACTCCGTGCGCCGCAGGAACGTCCGCTCCAGCACGTCGCGGTCGAAGTGCTCGCCGCGCGTCGCGCCCGGGTAGCCGGTCGCCTCGGCGGCGATCCCGGGCAGCGCGTAGTCGTGGGTGGTGTAGACCGCGTTGGGCAGCGGCTCGTCGAAAGCGCTGAAGTCGGTGGCGTAGCGGTTCCCGTCCAGGAACAGCACGTGCTACTGGTCGATCGCCCGGATCGCCTGCTCCAGCCGCTGGTAGAACGGCCCGATGTTCTCGTTGGACGGGTCGGCCGGCTCGTTGACGGGGTTGTACCCCGGCCACCTCGGGCCGGTCCCGGTAGCGGTCGGCGATGGCTTCCCACAGCGCGACGGCGCGGTCCTGGAAGTGCCGGTGCTGCCAGAACGCGGCCACGTGCGTCGGGTTGTCGCTGTGCCAGTGCTGGTTCTGGCAGCCGGGCAGCGCGTGCAGGTCGATGATCGACCAGATCCCGTGCGCGGCCAGCACGTCGATCACCCGGTCCAGGTGCGCGAACCCGGACTCCTCGATCTCGAACGGCCGGTCGTCGTCCTCGAAGTGCCGGTAGTTCACCGGGATCCGCACCGAGTTCATGCCCAGCGACGCCAGGTGCGCGGCGTCGTCAGGGCCGAAGAACCCGTGCAGGAACTCGTCGAAGAACGTCTCGCAGGACTCCTGCCCCATCGCCTCGCGCAGCGCCGCGCGCATCAGCTGCTCCGGCCCGGGGTGGCCGGTGATGAAGTTCTCCATGTTCATCCACCGCCGAGCCCGACCCCGGTGAGCACGACGGGCGCGCCGGTGTCGTCGACGATCCTGGAACCTGCCACCCGCAACCACGGCAACGCTGTCACGACCGGTGCCCCTCCCCTCAGGCGGAAACCGCTTCCCGGCGGAAGGTATCCGTGCGTCACCCTGACGTCCACAGACTGGCTCTGGTCATCGGCGCCGGTCGCCTGCAAGAATCGGAAAGCGCTGTCCAAGCACGTTCGGCACGAATCGACCAGCTCAACGGTGAGGTGATCGGATGCTCCGACGTTACGCAGTGGTGGGCACGGGTGCCCGCTCCCAGATGTACCTCCGGGCGATGCTCGGCGAGCACGCCGAGGTCGCGGACCTGGTGGCGTGGTGCGAACCCAACCCCGGCCGGATGGACCACGCCGACCGCCTCGTCCACCAGCTCGCACCCGACGCCGCGCTCCCGGCCCGCTACTTCCCCGAGCAGCTCGAGGGCATGATCGCCGCCGAGCGGCTCGACGCCGTGGTGGTCACCAGTCCCGACTTCACCCACGCCGACCTGGTCACCCGCGCGCTGCGCGCCGGCGCCGACGTGGTCGTCGAAAAACCCCTCACCACCACGGCTTCCGGCTGCCGCGAGATCGCCACCGCGGTCGAGGACACCGGCCGCGAGCTGGTGCTGACGTTCAACTACCGCTACTCGCCGCGCAACTCCGCGCTCAAGGAGCTCATCAGCTCCGGGCGGGTCGGCGAGGTCACCTCTGTGCACTTCGAGTGGGCGCTGGACACGGTGCACGGCGCCGACTACTTCCGCCGCTGGCACCGCGACAAGCAGCACTCCGGCGGGCTGGCGATCCACAAGGCCACCCACCACTTCGACCTGCTCAACTGGTGGCTCGCCGACACCCCGGACCGCGTCTTCGCCGTGGGCGGCCTGCGGTTCTACGGCCAGGACAACGCCCGCGCGCGCGGTCTCGGCGAACGCCCCGAGCGCGGCACCGTCGACCCGCCCAGCGCTGACCCGTTCGCCCTGGACCTGCGCCGCGATCCGGTGCTGCGCTCGCTGTACTGGGACGCCGAGCAGCACGACGGGTACCGCCGCGACCAGGACGTCTTCGGGCCCGGGATCACCATCGAGGACAACCTCTCCGCGGTGATCGGCTACCGCCGCGGCGCCTCGGTGACCTATTCGCTCAACGCGCACAGCCCGTGGGAGGGCTACCGCGTCGCGGTCAGCGGAACCGAGGGCCGAGCCGAACTGGAGGTCGTCGAGCGCGCCGCGGTGCTCCCGGGTCCGGACGGGGTGGTGCTGGACGCGAGCGCGGCCGCCGACAGCACCGACGGCGCCGCCCGGCACCCCGGCACGCGCCTGGTCCTGCAGCGGCACTGGCAACGCGCCGAGGAGGTGCCGGTGGCCACCGGTGCGGGCGGGCACGGCGGCGGGGATGCGCTGCTGCTGCGCGACATCTTCCGCGGCGTCTCCGAGGACCCGCTGGGCAGGCGGGCCGGTTACCGCGACGGGCTGGCCTCGGTCGCGGTGGGTCTGGCGGTCAACGCCTCGATGGAGTCCGGCCGGCCGGTCGGCATCGGTGAGCTCGAGCTGACCGGGAGGCCGCATGTCGGTCGTCAGTGAACTGGCTTCCCTGCGCCGCACCGAGGCGCGCGCCAAGCCCAGCCCGGCCGAGCGCGGTGGTGGCAAGGCGGCGGTGCTCTTCCTGGCACCGTGGTTCCTCGGGCTGGCGCTGATCACCGTCGGGCCGATGCTGGCCTCGCTCTACCTGTCGTTCACCGACTACAGCCTGCTCGACGAACCCGAGTGGATCGGGCTGGAGAACTACGCCGACATGTTCGCCGACGGGCGGCTGTGGACCTCGTTGCGGGTGACCTTCACCTACGTGTTCGTCTCGGTGCCGCTGCAGCTGGCCGCCGCGCTGGCGCTGGCGCTGTTCCTGGACCGGGGGCTGCGCGGGCTGGCGATCTACCGCTCGGCGTTCTACCTGCCGTCGCTGCTGGGCGCGAGCGTGGCGGTGGCGATCCTGTGGCGGCAGATCTTCGGCAACGGCGGACTGATCAACCAGGTGCTGTCCTGGTTCGGCGTGCAGGGCGTGGGCTGGGTGGCGCACCCGGACTTCGCGCTGGGCACGCTGGTGATCCTCAACGTGTGGACCTTCGGTTCACCGATGCTGATCTTCCTGGCGGGCCTGCGGCAGATCCCGCAGCACTACTACGAGGCCGCGGCCATCGACGGTGCCGGGAAGTTCCGGCAGTTCCGCAGCATCACGGTGCCGCTGCTGACGCCGATCATCTTCTTCAACCTGGTGCTGCAGATCATCCACGCGTTCCAGTCGTTCACGCAGGCGTTCGTGGTCAGCGGCGGCACCGGCGGGCCGGTGGACTCGACGCTGTTCTACACGCTCTACCTCTACGAGCAGGGCTTCACCAACCTCAACATGGGCTACGCCTCGGCGCTGGCCTGGCTGCTGCTGGTGATCATCGCCGCGTTCACCGCCATCAACTTCTCCCTAGCGAAGTACTGGGTGTTCTATGACGACTGACCAGCTCATCGCCGAAAAGCCCGTCACCGCAACCCCTCCCGCAGCCCGTCCCCGCAGGCGGGCGCGGTCGCGCCGCGTTCTCAAGCACGTGGTGCTCAGCGCCGCCGCGCTGCTCATGCTCTACCCGCTGCTGTGGATGATCGCCAGCTCGTTCAAGCCGAACGCGCTGATCTTCCGCGACCCGTCGCTGATCCCGACCGCGATCGACCTGTCGAACTACCCGACGGGCTGGACCGCGCTGGCCCACCCGTTCACCCACTACCTGCTGAACTCGGCGGTGATCGTGGTGGGGTCGGTGCTGGGCAACCTGGTGTCGTGCTCGATGGCCGCCTACGCCTTCGCCCGGCTGAACTTCCGCGGCAGGCGGCTGTGGTTCGCCGTCATGCTCATGTCGATCATGCTGCCGATCCACGCGGTGATCGTGCCGCAGTACGTGCTGTTCGCGCAGCTGGAGTGGATCAACACCTTCCTGCCGCTGATCGTGCCGAAGGTGCTGGCCACCGACGCGTTCTTCATCTTCCTGATGGTGCAGTTCTTCCGGGGCATCCCGCGCGAGCTCACCGAGGCGGCCCACATCGACGGGGCCGGGCACTTCCGGATCTACTGGCAGATCATGCTCCCGCTGTCGCTGCCCGCCTTGGCGACCACGACGATCTTCACCTTCATCTGGACCTGGAACGACTTCTTCAGCCAGCTGATCTTCCTGACCGATCCGGACATGTACACGGTTCCGGTGGCGCTGCGGACGTTCGTGGACTCCACCGCGGAGAGCTCGTGGGGGTCGCTGTTCGCGATGTCGGTGGTCTCGCTGATCCCGATCTTCGTGCTCTTCCTGTTCGGCCAGAAGTACATCGTGAAGGGAATCGCCACGACGGGGCTGAAGTGACGCGGCCGCGGGGCGATCTCGGGCAGGACATTTGTCGGTGGTTGCCGTCGAGTCCGTGCTTGTAGCGTCGGCCACGACCGTGCGCGTTGTCCGGGGCGGTCGAGGCCGCCCGTTCCTCGACGAGGAGGTTGCCCGTGGCTTACCTCGAAGGTTCCCATCACGTGACGTTGTCGGTGGGCCATGCCCAGGAGGACGTCGATTTCCACGTCAAGGTGCTGGGCATGCGCTTCATCAAGCGCACCGTGCTCTTCGACGGGTCGCTGCCGATCTACCACCTCTACTACTCCAACGCCACCGGCGACCCGTCGAGCGTGGTGACGACGTTCCCGTGGGCGCAGGCGGGTTTCTTCGGCAAGCGCGGCACCAACCAGGCCCGCGAGGTGCTGCTGTCGGTGCCGCGCGATTCGCTGAACTACTGGCACCAGCGGCTGACCGAGCACGACATCGAGGTCACCGACGTCGAGCGGTTCGGGCAGCGGCGGCTGCTGTTCCACCACCCGTCGGGCATCGAGTACGTCTTCGTTCCCAACTCAGGTGATCCGCGCGTGGGCCACACCGGTCACGGGGTGCCGCAGGAGCACGCGATCCACGGCATCCACGGCGTCGGGCTGCACGTGGCGACACCGGACCGGATGGTGGAGTTCGCCGACGAGGTGTTCTTCTCGCAGGGGCGGCTGGTCGAGGAGGGCGACGTGGCGGCGCTGCAGGTCGGCGACGCCAAGCACGGCAACCACATCGAGCTCACCGTCAACCGCACCGACGAGCAGGGGACCTGGCGCTACGGGGCGGGCACCTTCCACCACTTCGCCTGGAACGCCGACACGCTGGCCAACCAGGACGCGGTGAAGTTCGCGATCGAGGGCAACGGCTACACCGACATCTCCGAGCTCAAGGACCGCAAGTACTTCAAGAGCGTCTACGTCCGAACCCCCGGCGGTGCGCTGTTCGAGCTCGCGGTCACCCACGCCGACGGCGGGTGGACCTGCGACGAATCACCGCACGAGCTGGGCACCCGGTTCCAGCTTCCCGAGCAGTTCGAGGATCGGCGCGAGGAGATCTTCCGCCGCCTGGAACACATCGACGTCTGACCGTGGACGAGAAGGAGACCACGCCGGCCCCTCATCTGGTACCCGGCGATGCGCTCGCGATCCGCCGGGGCCAGTTCTGGATCCCCGGTGAACGCGTCGCCACCGCTGCCGGGACCGCGCAGCGCGGGCCGATGTTCGTGCAGTGGGAGGCGCCGGCCGCCGGAGCGCACCCGGTGCCGCTGGTCCTGGTGCACGGCGGTGGCGGTCAGGGCACGGACTGGACCGGCACGCCCGACGGGCGCCCGGGCTGGGCGACACGGCTGGTGCAGGCGGGTTTCGCGGTCTACGTCGTCGACCGCTGCGGGCACGGGCGTTCGCCCTACCACCCGGACGTCATCGGGCCGATGGGGCCGCAGTTCCCCTACGAGGCCGCCGAGGGCCTGTTCTGCCCGGACGACCCCGGCCACACCCGGTGGTCCGGCGACCTGGACCAGGTGGTGGCGCCGATGGGTGCGCTGCCGGCGGATTTCGCCGAGTCGCAGCGGATGGACGCCGACCGGCTGGCGCGGTTGCTCGACATCACCGGCGAGGCGGTGCTGGTGACGCACTCGGCGGGTGGCCCGGTCGGCTGGCTGACGGCCAACCGGCGCCCGGAGCTGGTGACCGCGATCGCGGCGGTGGAGCCGATGGGCCCGCCGTTCGGCGAGTTCCCCGGCATGGGCGCGCTCGACTGGGGCCTGACCGCCGCCGAGATCGTCACCGAGCCACCGGCCGACTCGCCCGCGGACGTGGCGGGGCGCGACATCCCCGGTCTGGCCGGGAAACCGGTGGCGGTGATCACGGGAGGGGCCTCGGCGTTCGCCGGTTTCGCCCCGCAGGTGGTGGACTTCCTGCGCGGAGCCGGAGCCGCCGCCGACCAGCTGCACCTGCCCGAGCACGGCATCACCGGCAACGGGCACGGGCTGATCTACGAGTCCAACTCCGACGACACCGTGCGACCGGTCATCGAGTGGCTGATGACCTTCGAGAAGAGCTGAGAAGGACCGCATCATGGGCGAGTTGCACGTCAGCGACGAGTTCGACGCACTCATCGGCCGCATCCGGGCCATCGGTCCGGTCCTGGAGGACAACGCCGAGCACAGCGAGGAGATCGGGCGGCTCAGCGACGAGTCCGCCAAGGCGCTCATCGACACCGGGATCTTCCGCATCGCGATCCCCACCGACGTCGGCGGCTACGAGTTCTCGCCGCGCCAAGCCCTGGAAACCATCGCCGAGGTCAGCTACTTCGACGCCTCGGCGGGCTGGGCGTTCATGGCGGTGCAGCTGGCCACCGGGACCACGCCCGCCTACCTGGGCTGGGACGTGGTGCACGACCTGTACCCGAACGTCCGAAGAGGACAGCACGCGCTCATCGCCGGGCAGGGCACCAAACCCGGCGAGGCGGTCAAGGTCGAGGGCGGGTACCGGATCAGCGGGGACTGGCAGTTCGCCTCCGGCGTGTCGATGGCCACCCACGTCCACACCGCCGCCTTCTGCGCCGACGAGGGGCGCGGCCTGGTGTTCACGCTGCCGATCAAGCAGGTCGCGTTGCAGGACAACTGGGACGTGATGGGCCTGCGCGCCACCGGCAGCATCGACTACAGCATCCGCGAGGCGTTCGTGCCCGCCTCCTACGCCTACGAGGCGACCTGCGCCGAACCCCGGATGGGCGGTGCGCTGTACCGGCTTGGACTGGCCAACATGGCCGGCATCTGCCACGTCGGCTGGGCGCTGGGCGTGGGCCGCCGGATGCTCGACGAGATGCGCGCGCTGGCCGCCAAGAAGACCGGTGCCCCGCGCGCCGCGGTGGACACCCAGCAGTTCCACGCCGAGTACGCGCAGGCCGAGGCCAAGTTCCGGGCGGCCCGCGCCTTCGCCGCCGAGACGTGGCGGCAGTGCGAGGAGACCCTCGATAACGGCGAGCGGCTGAGCACGGAGCAGGAGACGCTGACCAGGTTGATGCTCAACAACGCGACCTGGTCGGTGCACGAGGTGGGCCAGACCGTGTACAAGTGGGCGGGCACGGCGGCGCTGCGGCGCAGTGCGCTGCAGCGCTTCTTCCGCGACCTGCACGGCGGCACCCAGCACGTGACCTCGGGTCCGGGCGTGCTGCAGAACTGCGGCAAGATGCTCAGCGGCCTGTCGGACGGCCAATGGGAGTTCTTGGACCTCGTCGAACGGGAGTGATCGAGGGCATGTCGCCGATGCTGGAATGGGGTGCCGGGCCCGAGGAGGCGAAGTTCGCGGTGCTGGCGGTGCACGGGCGCGGTGGTGACCCGGGCTCGATGCGCGAGGTCGCGGACCGCTTCGGCCCGGCACCAGCGCGGTTCTTCGCACCCGAGGCACCGGGCAACACCTGGTACCCGGGCGGTTTCCTGCAGCCGCTGGAGAGCAACCAACCCGACCTGGAGAACTCGCTGCGCACCGTGGGCCGGTGCCTGGACCAGCTGGCCGAGGCCGGTTTCGGCCCGGAACGGGTGGTCCTGTGGGGCTTCTCGCAGGGCGCCTGCTTGATCTCGCACTACGCGCTGACGGTGGCGCCGCGCCGCTACGCCGGTCTGATCGTGTTCACCGGCGGGTTCATCGGGCCCGACGCGATCGCGACCCCCGTCGAGGACTCGCTCGCCGGCGTTCCGGTGGTGCTGCGCAGCATCAGCGAGGACCCGTGGGTGCCCCGGCACCGGGTCGAGGAGACCGCATCGGCACTGCGCGCGGCGGGCGCGGCGGTCGACCTGCGCATCGACCCGGGCGACGAGCACATCATCACCGACGAGGCCTGCCGGGCCGCCACCGAGCTGCTCACCAGGTAGTTCCGCCCCCGCGCTGCGGGCGTGTGCTGCCGCGGCACCCGCCGCGAACCGTTCGCGCAGCTCAGCAACGTGATCACGCCCTGTCACCAGCGGGCGGCCGAACGGGTGCAATCGCGCGAATTCCGGACGCGCCGGGCATCGGGCCTTAACTTTGACAACCCCCGATGACAGATTGGGCGCAGCACCGCGGTGCGCGGGTGCGAGTGCCGCAACCGGTCCGGCCGAACGGACCACCACCCGCTCGTGCTCTCGCGAGCAGGGCCGGCATCCGCCCGCACGCCGCGGTGGAGGATGATCGGCCGCGAGGGGGCGCTGGTTTGAGCACGGCACAGGTCCAACGGAAGGCGCGACGCAGCACCGCGCGCAGGCAGCACGCCCGCGGCAGGCACAACACGCGCCCGACGGCCACCCGTCCTTGGGTAGGACGTCCGCTACCGGCCCGCCCCGGCACCTCCCCGATCCGCAGGCCGCTGCCGGTCACCCCGGCCACCGCGCCGCCCCCAGAACCTGACTCCCCGCGAGGAACCACCATGACCGCACGCCACGCCGAAGTGATCACGGCGTCCCTCTCGATCGCCACGTTCCTGACCATCGGAGCGATGTGGATCGGCTACTTCTGACGGTTGACCCGCGTTGAGTCGCGGACGACGAGTTCGGGCTGGAAGACCACCTGCCGGTGCCGGACCGGCTGGTCGCCGGAGGTTTCGGCGATGAGCATTTCCGCGGCCGTGCGGCCGAGCTTGCGGGCCGGCTGGCGCACCGAGGTCAGCGGCACGGCGGCGGCTCCGGCGAACTCGATGTCGTCGTAGCCGACGATCGCGATCTCCTCCGGCACCCGCACGCCCGCGGCCACCATCGCTTGCAGCAGGCCGAGCGCGAGCAGGTCGTTGGCGCAGAACACCGCCGTCGGGCGGGGGCTCATGCCCAGCAGGCGCGCGCCCGCGTCGCGCCCCGAGGCCACGTCCAGCGCGGGCGCTTCCAGCACCGACAGGCGCGCGTCGGTGTCCTGCAGCGCCGAGCGCGCGCCTGTCTCGCGGTCCCGGCACTGGGCCAGCACGGACGGGCCGTTGACCATCGCGATCTCGCGATGCCCGGTTTCGGCGAGGTGGCGCGCCGCCAGCGCTCCCCCGGTGACGTCGTCCACCGCGACCGAACTGCCCTGCACCTCCGGCACGGTGCGGTCGACGAAGACGTACGGGATGCCGCTGCGGGCGAAGGTGCGCAGCCGCTCGCCGGTGGTGTCCACCGGCGACAGCAGCACCCCGCGCACGCGCTGCTCGGCCAGCATCGACAGGTAGGAGGACTCCAGCTCGACGCGCTGGCCGCTGTTGCAGGTGATGACGTTGAGCCCGGCCTCGTGCGCGGCCTGCTCGGCACCTCGGGCGAGGTCGACGAAGAACGGGTTGGCCAGGTCCAGCACCAGCAGCGCCATGATGCGGCTGCTGCCGGCCCGCAGCTGCCGCGCGGACTCGTCGCGGACGTAGCCGAGTTCCTCGATCGCCGACTGCACCCGCCGCCGCGTTTCTTCCGACACCAGCTGCGGTCGGTTGACCACATTGGACACGGTGCCGATGGAAACCCCGGCCAGGCGCGCGACGTCCTTGATTCCGACCATGCTCGAACCTCACTCGCAGACTGCTGTGAGCCTAGCCGGGCGGATCGGGCCCGGCCGAGCGGCCGGGCCCGCGCGCTCACGCCTCGCGGGGCATCTCCTTGACCTCGCGGCGCAGGATCTTGCCGGTCGGGCCCTTCGGCAGCTCCGGGACCAGCCAGATCTCGCGCGGGTACTTGTAGGCGGCGATGCGCTGCTTGACGAACTCGCGCAGCTCGTCCTCGGTCGCCTCCTGGCCGGGCTTGAGCGACACCGCCGCGCCGACCTCCTCGCCGAGGTCGGCGTGCTTGACGCCGATCACCGCCGCCTCGGCGACGGCCGGGTGCTCGTAGAGCACCTCCTCGACCTCGCGCGGGTAGACGTTGTAGCCGCCGCGGATGATCAGGTCCTTCTTGCGGTCGACGATGAAGTAGTAGCCGTCGGCGTCCTTGGTGGCGATGTCGCCGGTGTGGAACCAGCCGTCCTTGATCGCCTCCGCGGTGGCCTCCGGACGACCCCAGTAGCCCTTCATCACGTTCTCGCCGCGGATGACGATCTCGCCGGGCTCGTCGAGGCCGACCTCGTTGCCGTCGAGGTCGACGACCTTCATCTCGCAGCCGCGCACCGGCAGCCCGATGGAACCGGGCTTGCGCTCGTAGCCGGGCTGGTTGAACGAGGCCACCGGGGAGGTCTCGGACAGGCCGTAGCCCTCCAGCACCTGGCAGTCGAACTTCGTCTCGAACCCGCGCAGCACCTCCACCGGCATCGCCGAGCCGCCGGTCGCGCAGGTGCGCAGCGAGCTCATGTCGGCGGCGTCGACGTCGGGGTGGTTGAGCATCGCGGCGTACATGGTGGGCACGCCCTCGAAGATGGTGACCCCGTCGCGCGGCACGATCTGCAGGGCCTTGGCCGGGTCGAACCGCGGCAGCAGCGTCAGGCAGGCGCCGACCTGCACCGAGGTGTTGAGCGCGCAGGTCAGGCCGAAGACGTGGAACAGCGGCAGGCAGCCCATCACCACGTCGTCGGGGGTGAGCTCGAACAGCGTCTCCACCGCCATCGTGGCGTTGGAGGCGAGGTTGTGGTGGGTCAGCTCGGCGCCCTTGGGCTTGCCGGTGGTCCCCGAGGTGTAGAGCAGCACGGCGGTGTCGGAATCGGCGCGCTCGACGGGCTCGGTGATCGGCTGGCCGCCGAGCTCGTTCGGGCCGAGGGCGCCGACCACGACGCCGGGGATGCCGACCTCGGCCGAAGCCTCCGGCACGGCGTCGCCGCCGCCGTCCCAGCCGTAGACCAGCGACATCTGCGAGTCGCGCAGGTAGAACTCGACCTCGCGCCCCTTGAGCAGCGGGTTCATCGGCACGACGGTGGCACCGGCCAGCAGCGCGCCGTAGAACAGGATCGGGAACGCGGGCACGTTCGGCAGCACCAAGCCGACTCGGTCGCCAGGTGAGATGCCGCGTTCCCGCAGGTCACCGGCCACGGCGGCGGCCGAGGCGTGGAGTTGGGCGTAGCTGAGCACGTGCTCGTCGAGACGGACCGCGGGCCGATCGCCGTGCCGCTGAGCGGAGGCGACCAGGTTCGCTGCCAGGTTCGTCATGTTCCGTTCCCGTCGTCGTTGAAGCTGGTTCGGAGCAGGCGAGATCGTCGATCCCAGGCAGATCGTCCATGTTCCGCAGCCGGGAGGCAATCGTTTGGGTGTACATTTCGGTAACACGTAGTTCCCATACCTGCGGCAATCCGCCGAAGGGCCGATCCGGGCACGCCGCTCCGGCCGAAGGCCGCGCGAGATCGCGTTCGGCCTCGGCTGCGGACGACGCGGGTCAGAGCAGCTCGGCGGCGAGTTCGGCGATGGTGCCGGCCTGGAGGTCGAACTCGTCTGGTTCGGCCGGGTCGCCCTCGGCTTCGCCTTCGCGGGCGATGTGGGCGGTGGCGATGCCCAGCTTCGCGGCGGCGCGCAGGTCCCAGGGGTGGGAGGCGACCATCAGGGCCTGCTCGGGTTCGACCCGCATGAGCTCCAGGGCGCGCTGGTAGACGGCCGGGTCGGGCTTGTAGGCGCCGACCAGCTCGGAGGACAGGGCGAACGCCCAGCGCAAGCCGCCTCGGCGGGTGATCTCGGCCAGCGCCAGCATGGTGGTGTTGGACAGCGCGATGACGTTGAAGCGGTCGGCCAGCGCGCCGACTCCGGGAGCGGCGTCCGGCCACGGCTTGGGGCGCAGGCCCTCGGCGGCCAGCGCGGTCAGCGCCTGCTCGTCCAGGGAGCAGTCGGTGGCCTTGACCGCGTGCTCGAGGGCTTGCCGGTTGAGCTCGTCCATCGGCCGGTACCCGCCCTCGGACGCTTCGGTGATCAGTTCGCCCAGTCCGTCCAGCCAGGCGGTGGCGAGGGCTTCGCAGTCGCCGTCCTCCCCCAGCGCGTCTCGGGTCGCGGCGAGGATCGATCCTCGTTCGTCGACAACAGTTCCCAGGACGTCGAAGATCAGCACGGACAGGCGGGAGACATCGAATGACACCGGGTGATCATGCCTGTTCGCGCTGCAAGATCACACCCCTTCGGGTGAACACGGTTCGGTCTCAGGTGTGTAGCCGGAGCAGCAAAAAGCGGCAACGGCTCGGCCACATCGCGGCACGGCGGATCACGAGGTGTGCGCAGCGGCCTCCAGCAGCGCCCGCATGCGGGTGGTCATCGCCTCGTGCAGGGAGATGGCGGTGCTGGTGCGCTCGACGCCGTCGATCTCGAGTATCGCGTTGGTGATGCGGTGCAGGTCCTGGGTGTCGCGCGCGACGACCTTGACCATCAGGTCGGCGTCGCCGGAGGTGGCGTGGATCTCGATCACCTCGGGCAGTTCGCGCAGGGCCGTGGCGGTGACCGGCTGCGTGGTCTGGCTGATCTGCATGGACACGAACGCCACCAGGTCGTAGCCGAGCGCGACCGGGTCGACCCGCCTGCTGAAGTCGCCGAGCACGCCGTTGTGGCTGAGCTTGCGCAGCCGCGCGTGCACGGTGTTGCGGGCGACGCCGAGCTTCCGGGACAGGCCGAGGATCGTCAGTTCCGGATCGTCGTCGAGGGCTAGCAGGATTCGGGCGTCGAGGGAATCGATCTCGCTCACCGGCATGCTCCGGACACAGTCGAACCCGCATTTCGGCACTCGCTCGGCGCAGTTGCCGATGCACTGGGTCACGCGGACAAACCCCCAGCTCACCTGTGGTGCCGACCACATCGGCGGGAAACCGTGTGGCGAGCACCGGGCAATTGAGCACTCTGCCACACGAGCGCGGGAATTCGCGAATTCCCGCGCAGTCCACCAGGGCTGTGTTGCCCGCTGTGCCTCATCTGCCCGACCATTTCGAACATGCCTGCGCCGACCACGACCCCGACCCCCGTGACCGCTCCGCCGCGGGGTGCCGAGACCCGGCAGCCCGTGCTGCCGCACTCCCGCACCGAGGACGTGCTCGGTCTGCTCACCGGCACCTTCGTCGTGTCGCTCGGGCTGGACCTGCTGAAGTCGAGCCAGATCGTCACCGGCGGCACCGCGGGCCTGTTGCTGCTGCTCAGCTACGGGCTGCCGGTGCCCTTCGGGCTGCTGTTCTTCGCGGTGAACCTGCCGTTCATGGTGCTGGCGGTGGCCAAGAAGGGCTGGCCGTTCGCGGTGCGGTCGCTGATCTCGATCGCGCTGGTCTCGGCGTTCACACCGCTGCACGCGCAGCTCTTCGGCGGCCTGCACCTGCCCGCGGTCTACGCGGCGGTGTGCGGGAACGTGCTGACCGGCATCGGGCTGTTGATCGTGTTCCGGCACAACTCCAGCCTCGGCGGGTTCAACGTGGTGGCGCTGGTCGCCCAGGAACGCCTGGGGTGGCGGGCCGGCTACGTGCAGATGGGCTTGGACGTGCTGGTGATCGCCGCGGCGATCACCGTCGTGCCCCCCACCGCCGTGCTCGTCTCGGCCTTCGGCGCGATCTTCCTCAACGGGGTCCTCGCGCTCAACCACCGCCCCGGGCGCTACCTGGGCGCCTGACTCACTTGACCGCGATCGGGTTGACCGGTGCGCCGACCGCTCCGGTGACGGGGATCGGCGCGGCGGTCAGGAAGCAGTCGTAGCGGCCGTCGGCGCAGCAGTCGGCGGCCAGCGCGTCGAGGTCCCACATCTCGCCGATGAACAGCCCGATGTGCGGGATGGCGATCTGGTGCAGCGGCTGGAACGCGTCGTGGAACTCGTTGGGCCGCACCTCGAACCCCCACGTGTCGGTGGCGATCGCGGCGATCTCGGTGCGCTGCAGCCACTCGGCGGTGGTGAACGACAGGCCGGGTGCGGGCCCGCCCGCGTAGTCGCCCCAGCCGTCCCGCCGGACGCGGGTGAGCTGTCCGGTGCGCACCAGCACGATGTCGCCGCGCCCGACCTGCACGCCCTGCTGCGCGATCACCTCGGTCAGGTGCTGCTCGGTGAGGGCGAACCCGTCCGGCAGCTCCCCGTCCTCGCCGAGCGCCCGGCCGGCGTCGAGCAGCACGGCCCGGCCGGTGAACCCGTCGGCGACGGTCTCGATGCCGGTGACCAGGTCCCCGTCGGAGGTGACGACCTCGCCGGACGGGCGGCCGTTCCAGGCTCGCCCGTGGTCGAAGATGTGGCCGAGGCCGTCCCACTGGGTCGAGCACTGCAGCGGCATGCTGACCACGTCGTCGGCGCCACCGATGCCGTGCGGGAAGCCCTGGGTGCCCGCGGCGGCGTCGGTCCCGGTGTCGAGCATGGTGTGCACCGGGTTGGTGCGGCGCCGCCAGCCCTTCTGCGGCCCGTTCATGTCGAAGGCCTGCGCCAGCGAGAACACCGCACCCCGCCGCACCGACGCGGCGGCTTCGCGCCGCTTGGCGTCGTCGAGGTGGTTGAGGGTGCCGCGCACGTCGTCGGGTCCCCAGCGCCCCCAGTTCGAGCAGCGCGAGGCCATCTCCGCGATGGCCGACTCGGGGTCGTCGCGGTCGAACGGGAAGGTCATCGCAGCTCCGCGAAGGTCTCGGCGACCCAGTCGGCGGTGAAGGTCGACACGTGCGGGAAGTTGTCCAGCCCGATGTGCTCGACGCCGCCCTCGCGCTCGGTGAAGACCCGCAGCTCGCACTTGGGGCTGTGCACCGCCTGCTCCTTGCTGCGGTGGGCGTAGCGCAGCGGGATCTGCCGGTCGTTCTCGCCGTGGGTGATCAGGAACGGGACGGTGATCTTCTCCACGACGCCGTCCAGGCACACGCCCTCGGCCTTGCTGATGAAGGTGTCCAGTTCCTGCTCGCCCCACACCCACATCACGTGGTCCCAGTAGTGCGGCACCGGGTTCTCGCCCTCGCGCTCCAGGCGCCGCTTCTGCACCGCGCCCCAGTCGTGGTTGGCGCCCCACGCCACGCACAGCGCCAGGCGCTTCTCGAAGGCCGCCGCGCGCGGCGCGAAGTAGCCGCCGAGGGACCAGCCGACCAGACCGATCCGGGAGTGGTCGACGTCCGCGCGGGTTTCGAGGTGGTCGACGCAGGCGGCGGCCCAGTGCTCGGTGTCGATCCGCGCGGTCAGCCCGCCCAGCCGCAGCGCCTCGCCGCTGCCGGGGCAGTCGACCATGAGCGTGGAGATGCCGCGGGTCGCCAGTTCCCGGGCGAAGCCGGAGACGTACATGTGCTCCTTGGTGCTGTCCAGCCCGTTCCACATCACCACGCACGGAACGGGTCGGCCGTCCGGGGAGGCGTTGGTGAAGTAGGCGGGCAGGGCGGTGTCCCCGTAGGGCACCTCGACCCGGGTGGTGGCCGGGTCGATGAGCTCGAAGGTGGCGCTCATCAGCTCCAGCACGCGCCGGTAGATGGCGTTGCGGTCAGGGGTTTTCGCGCTCTGCATGCGTTCGGCGTGCACGAGGTAGTTGGTGGCGCGGTGGTACTTCTGGCCCGCGCTGCGCGCGCGTCCGGCCGCGCGGTCGGACTCGGCCTGGGCGACGAGGTCGTCGACCACGGCGGTCCAGGAGTCCAGCAGGTCGGCGGTGCCGACGTCGGAGCCCTTCGCGGCGGCGTCGCGGATGGGGCGGCAGGCGCGGTCGACCTCGTCGATGAGGCCGCCGCTGTTGAGCGCGGCCACCACCGTCAGGTTCCACACGTAGTTGCCCGGGAAGTACTCGAACATGCTTGGTTTCCTCTCGTTCTCAGCGGTCGCGCGGTCGTTTCCGGGCGGGTCGCACGGGTGGTGGGTCGGTGCCCGCGGTGACGCGGTTGCGGATGGTGCCGATGCCTTCGACGGTCATCTCCACGACGTCGCCGGGTCGCAGCGCCGGCGGGTCCGCGCGGTCGGCGCGCCCCCACAGCTCGCCGAGGCATCCGCCGTTGCCGCAGGTCCCGGAACCGAGGACGTCTCCGGGGCGGACTTCGGTGCCGCGCGAGGCGTAGGCGACGAGCTCGTCGAACGGCCAGCCCATGTTGGACAGCAGGTCGTGGCCGATCAGCTCGCCGTTGACCGAGGCGCTCATCCGCAGCCGCAGGAAGCCGTCGGCGTCGCGGTGCTCGTCGAGCTCGTCGGCGGTGACCAGGACCGGGCCCAGGGTGGTGGCGAAGTCCTTGCCCTTGGCCGGTCCGAGCCCGACCTTCATCTCGGCGGACTGCAGGTCGCGGGCGGACCAGTCGTTGAAGATCGTGTAGCCGACGATGTGCTCGCGCGCCTGCTCGGGCGTGAGGTCGCGGCCGGTGCGTCCGATGACGGCGGCGACCTCCAGCTCGAAGTCCAGCTTCCGGCATCCGGGCGGGATCGCGACGTCGTCGAACGGGCCCGTGATCGCGTACGGGTTGGTGAAGTAGAAGGTCGGTGCCGCGTACCACTCGGGCGCCACTCGCCCGCCGGTCATGCCCTCGACGTGCTCCTCGAAGGCCACGAAGTCCCGGATCGTGGGCGGCTGCAGCGGTTCTCGCAGTTGCAGGTTCTCGAGCCGGATGCCGGGGTCGGCCAGCGCTGCCGCTCCGGCCTGCGGAAGACGTTGGGCGCGGACCAGTTCCAGCAGGGTCCCGGCAACCGGGTGGAACCGGTCGTCCCGGACCACTCCCGTCACCTCGGCGCCGTCGTAGCGCGCGGTGGCGAAGCGCATCGGGTCCTCCTCACACGGGCGGGGCGACGAACACGCCGCGGTCGGGGTCGTTGAACGACTCGGCCGCCACGAACTCGTCCATCGGGTTCGCGGTGCCCCACTGGTCGGAGACCTCGGGCTGGGTGAAGTCGTAGAGGTGCGGGTGCCAGGTGTCCTCGTCGAGCTGCTCCAGCTCGGTGGTGTACTCGACGGTGTTGCCGTGCGGGTCGAGGAAGTAGCTGAAGGTGTTGTTGCCTGCCAGGTGCCTGCCCGGGCCCCACACCTTCTTGACGTCGTGGCGCAGCAGCCGTCCGGTGCCGCGCATGTACTCGTCGATGCCGCGCATCTCGAACGAGGCGTGGTGCAGCGACACGTGCGGCCCGCGGGCGATGGCGAGGCTGTGGTGCTGCGGGTTGCAGCGCATGAAGTACATCGCCTCGCCCATCTTCGGGTGGAACAGCGTGTCCGACAGCGCGAAGGCGAGGTGCTTCTCGTAGAACGCGCGGGTGCGCTGCGGGCTCGGCGAGTTGATCACCACGTGGGAGAGCTTGACCGGGATCGCTTCCTGCTCCTCGACGCGCCGGTGCCTGCGCACCGCCACGTCGCAGGAGATCTCGACGGTGCGGCCGTCGACGTCGAAGAACCGGAAGCCGTAGCCGCCGCCGGGGGTCTGCAGCGCGCCCGGTTCGCTGACCAGCTGCACCCCGTCGCCGGCCAGGCGCTGGGCCAGGGCGTCGACGGAGGCTTCGTCGGCGGCGCCGAAGGCGATCAGGTCGAGCCGCTTCTCCTCGGCTTCGCGCAGCCGCACCACGTACTGCTCGGGAGAGCCTTCGGCGGCCAGGAACGTGATGCCGGAGTCCTCGGCGATCGGGGTCAGGCCCCACAGGTCGGTGTAGAACTGGACCTGCTTGGCGTGGTCGGGCACCGCGATGTCGAGGTGCCGCAGGTGGGTGATGAGTCGATCGGTCATGCGTCGACCTCCTGGTTCTAGGCGGGTTCGGTGAGCAGTGCTGTGACCTCGGCGAGCAGTTCGGGGACGTCGCCGCGTTCGCCGTCGAGCAGCCACTGGCCGATGCGGTTGGAGGCGTCCACCACGGTTCTCGCGCGCGGGTGGCGCCGTCGGGCGTAGGCGGTGAGGACTTCGTCGTCGACGGAGTCGGCGGCGAGCAGGAGTTCGGCGAGCACGGAGGCGTCTTCCAGCGCTTGCGCTGCGCCTTGGGCGATGGTGGGCGGGCAGGTGTGCACGGCGTCGCCGGCGAGGACGACGCGGCCGCGGTGCCAGGGCGGGTCGAGCAGGTGGGTCTCGAACCACGTGTAGTTCACCGCGTCCGGATCGGTGAGCTCGACGTCGCGCCAGGGGCCGCCGTAGTGCGCGGCGAGTTCCCGCATGACGGCGAGGCCTTCCGCGGGTGACAGGTCGCTGCGGTCGCGGGCGTCCTCGACGAGGTAGGCGTACATGCCGTCCTCGCCTGTCGGGCAGTACCCGGCGATGTAGCAGCGCCCGCCGTAGTACAGCTCGGTGCGGGTGATGGACTCCGGGCGCCGGGTGAAGGCCCGCCAGATGCCCATGCCGGTGGCGCGGGTGGCCGCGTCGATGCCCAGCAGTGCGCGGGTGGTGGAGCGGACCCCGTCGGCGCCGACGACGAGGTCGTAGCGGCCGGTGGTGCCGTCGGCGAAGGTGACCCGCACGCCGCGGTCGTCCTGCCGCAGTCCGGTCACGGTGGTGCCGAAGCGCAGCTGCGCACCGGCTTCGGCGGCGCGTTCGGTCAGGACGCGGGCCAGGTCGGGCCGGTAGCTGCCCAGCGTCGCGGGCAGTTCGGGCCCGCCGGTGCGCACGTCGTCGACCTCGGCGAGCAGCGTGCCGTCGGGTGCGCGCATGCCCAAGGTGTCGAACGGGTAGCCGCTCAGGCGTTGCCACGCGCCGAGCTCGTCGAGGACGCGAAGGGCGTTGCCCTGCAGGGTGATTCCCGACCCGAGGGCGGTGACCGACGGGCGGGTCTCGGCGACGTCGACCGCCCAGCCCCCTTCGGCGAGCAGGATTGCGGTCGCGGTACCGGCCGATCCCGCGCCGACCACCAGCACGTTCCGCGTTGTCATGGGTTCTCCGAGGTGAAGGGGCTGTTGCTCCTCCAGGTTGCGGCAGGGATCACTATTGGGGAAGCACTAGTTGAATATGCCTGCTATCAGCCCTGGCTATAGTTGAGTGATGGACACCCGGCGCCTGCGGAACCTCGACCTGAACCTGCTGCTGTCGCTCGACGCGCTGCTGGAGGAGCGCAACGTCTCCCGCGCCGCCGAGCGCATCGGCATCAGCCAGCCCAGCATGAGTTCCGCGCTGGCCAAGCTGCGCAGGCACTTCGACGACGTGCTGCTGGAGCGCAGCGGCAACCGCTACCACCACACGGCGCTGGCCGCCCAGCTCGCCGACCGCACCAAGATCGCGCTGGCCGGTGTGGAGCGCGTCTTCGACGCCGCCCCCGACTTCGACCCGGCCGAGGCCGACCGCGAGTTCACCCTGTTCACCAGCGACTACGCGGCGATCGTGCTGGGGCGTCCGCTCACCGACCTGCTGGCCGAGCGGGCGCCGAACGTGCGCGTGCGGTTCGAGCAGAACGTGCCGCAGGTCGTCGAGCAGGCCGAGGTCGCGCTGCGCACCGCGGACGGGATCGTCATGCCGCACGGCTTCTTCGACGACCTGCCCGTCACCGAGCTCTACACCGACGGCTGGGTGTGCGTGGTCGCCGAGGACAACGACCAGGTCGGCGACGAGCTCACGCTGCAGGACCTGGCCGAACTGCCGTGGGTGGCGACCTACCGCGGCCCGACGGCCTACACCCCGGCGATCCGCCAGCTGCAGATGCTGGGCGTGGAACCCCGCGTGCAGATCGTGGTGGAGAACTTCCTGTCGGTGCCGTTCCTGGTCAGCGGGACGTCGAGGATCGCGCTGCTGCAACGGGGTTTGGCCCGCAGGCTCGGCCCGTCGGCCGGGGTCCGCGCGCTGCCGTGCCCGTGGGAGGTGGTCCCGCTGCGCGAGGCGTTCTGGTGGCACCCGCTGCACCAGTCCGACCCCGCGCACGTCTGGCTGCGCGAGGTCCTGCGCGAAGCGGGCCGCGCGGTGACCGAGGAGTCCGGCTGAGGCTCGACATCTCCGCTGCGAGGTGCGCATGATGACCCGCGTGGCGAGGTCACCGAGCGGGGAGTCCGTGCTGACCAGGGCGGTCCGCATCCTGGACGCCTTCGGGCCGGACGATCACGTCCTGACGGTCACCGAGATCAGCCGGCGGGCGGACCTGCCGCTGCCGACAGCCGGGCGGATGGTCGGCGAGCTGGTCCGGCACGGGCTGCTGCACCGCGACCAGCAGCGGCGGGTCCGCATCGGCGTGCGCCTGTGGGAGCTGGCCCAGCGCGCCTCCCCGACGCTGCGGCTGCGCGAAGTCGTCATGCCCTTCATGGAGGACGTGCACGCCGTGGTCGGGCACAGCACGCAGCTGGGCGTGCTCGACGGCGACGAGGTGCTGTTCGTGGAGCGGCTCAGCGCGCCTCGGGCGGTCATCAACCTGACCAGGATCGCCGGGCGGCTCCCGCTGCACGTGTCCTCGGCGGGGCAGGTGCTGCTCGCTCATGCGAGCCCTGAACTGCAGGAACGCGTTCTCCGCGGCCCGCTGCGGGCGTTGACCAGCCAGACGCTGACCGAGGCGGCGACGCTGCGCACCACCCTCGCCCGGGTGCGCACCCGGGGCTTCGCGTTCTGCCCGGGTCACGTGCACCCGGACGCCACCGGTGTGGCGGTACCGCTGCGCGGTCCCGACGGGCGGGTCGTGGCGGCGTTGAGCCTGGTCATCCCGAACGACGAGCAGGCGTGGTCGCGGGTGGGCCTGCTGCAGTCCACCGCCCGCGCGATCGACCGGGCGCTGCGGCAGGCCACGCTCATTCAATGAGAAGTCCCTCGCGCCGGCGCTGACCGGATCCGCACCCTCGTCGCGACGACGGAGGGAGCGCCCGATGGACCGAGTTCGCGTGACCCGCAAGCAGCAGGTGGCCGAGGACGTCGTGGCGTTGCGGCTGGAACACCCGCGGGGACAGCGGCTTCCGGACTGGACGCCCGGAGCGCACATCGACCTCGTGCTGCCCAACGGCGTGACGCGCCAGTACTCGCTGTGCGGAGACCGGTGGGACGCCCACTCGTACCGCATCGCGGTGCTGCGCGAGCCGGACGGGCGCGGCGGTTCGGTCCAGGTGCACGACGAGCTCATCGAGGGCGCGGAGGTCTCGATCGGCGGTCCGCGCAACAACTTCTCGCTGGTGCCCTCCCCCGCTCACCTGTTCATCGCGGGCGGCATCGGGATCACACCGATCCTGCCGATGCTGGCCGCCGCCGAACGGCTGGGCTCGCGGTGGCGGCTGCTCTACGGGGGCCGTCGGCGCGCGTCGATGGCCTTCCTCGACGAGCTCACCGATCGGCGGGTCGTCGTGGCACCGCAGGACGAGACCGGGCTGCTGGACCTGCCCGATCCCGGCGCGGACTGCGCGGTGTACTGCTGCGGCCCGGAGCCGCTGCTGGAGGCCGCCGAGCGCAGGTACGGGCCCGGTCTGCGCACCGAGCGCTTCGCGGCGAAGTCCGCGGGTGCGGTGGACGACCGCCCGTTCCGCGTCGAACTGGCCCGTTCCGGTTCGTCGGTGACGGTCGGCCCGGACGTCTCGGTGCTCGAGGCGGTGCGCGGCGCCGGGGCGAGCGTGCTGTCCTCCTGCACCCAGGGTCTGTGCGGCACGTGCGAAACCGCTGTGCTGGCGGGCGAACCGGAGCACCGAGACTCCATTTTGGACGATTCCGAGCGAGAGCGCGGCGACTGCATGTTCCCGTGCGTGTCCCGCGCCCGCACCGACCGGCTGGTCCTCGACCTGTGAAAGGCGTGGCGATGGCACCGACCACCGATGTCGACCCGTTCTCCACCGAGGTCCTCGCCGATCCGCTGCCGTGGCAGTCCTGGCTGCGCGAGGCCGGACCGCTCGTGCGGCTGGCCCGCTACGACGCTCACGTCATGGGCCGCTACGACGAGGTCCGCGCGGCGCTGGCCGACTGGCAGCGCTTCCAGTCCGCTGCCGGGGTGGGCGTGGCCAACTTCCTGACCGAGGAACCGTGGCGGCCGCCGAGCCTGCTGCTGGAGGCCGATCCACCGCACCACGACGCGCCCCGGGCGGTGCTCAGCCGCATCCTCGGCCCGCGCGCGCTGCGCCGGCTGCGCCAGGCGTGGTTCGCCGACGCCGAAGCGCTGGTCGACGAGGTCGTCTCCGAGGGCGAGCTGGACGCGGTCACCGACCTGGCGCAGGTGTTCCCGCTGCGGGTCTTCCCCGATGCCGTCGGACTCGGCGAGCGGGGTCGCGAACACCTGCTGCCCTACGGCGATTTCGCGTTCAACGCCTTCGGCCCGCACAACGACCTTGTCCAGCGCGGCACCGAGGGAATCGGCGAGCACTCCGCGTGGGTCGGCGAGCAGTGCCGTCGGGAATCGCTGGCGCCCGGTGGGTTCGGAGCGGCGATCTGGGCCGCCGCCGATCGCGGAGAGCTCACCCGCGAGCAGGCGCAGCTGGTGGTGCGCTCGCTGCTGACCGCCGGGGTGGACACCACGGTGCACGGCATCGGCGCGGTCCTGCACGCCTTCGCCACCAACCCGGCGCAGTGGCGGCGGCTGCGGGACGATCCCGGCTCGGCGCGCACCGCGTTCGACGAGGCCGTGCGCTGGGAGTCGCCGGTGCAGACGTTCTTCCGCACCACCACCGAACCCGTCGAGATCGGCGGCGAGCGGCTGCCTGCGGGCGCGAAGGTGATGATGTCGCTGGCCTCGGCCAACCGCGATCCCCGGCGCTGGCACCGGCCCGACGAGTTCGACTCCTCCCGGGACCCGTCCGGGCACCTCGGGTTCGGCATGGGCATCCACCAGTGCGTCGGTCAGCACATCGCGCGGCTGGAGTCCGAGGCGCTGCTGACCGCGCTCGCCCGGCGCGTGACCGACATCGAGCTCGCCGGTGAACCGGTGCGCCACCTCAACAACACGCTGCGGGCCTGGGAGTCCCTGCCGATCCGGATCACGAGCCGATAATCACGGGTCCGAGCGCGACGGCCGTGGTAGCTTCCGGCCGGTAATGCTGGAGTTCTGCGATCTGCTGCGGAGGCTCTCGTGAGCACCGAACTGCCCGATTTCGACGCCGTCTACCGGGGCGAGTCGCCCGTGGTGGAGGACGCGCGCGTGCCGTGGAACATCGGCGTGCCGCAGCCCGCGATCGCCGAGGTCATCGAGCGCGGCGACATCGTCGGGCCGGTGCTCGACGCGGGGTGCGGTGTCGGGGTCACCGCGCGGGAGCTGGCCGCGCGCGGTTTCGAGGTGCTGGGCGTGGACCTGTCCGCCACCGCGATCGCCCAGGCCGAGGCCGACCGCGACGAGCGGCACGCCACGGCGAGCTTCCAGGTCGGCGACATCACCGAGTTCTCCGGCTACGACGGGCACTTCGGCACGATCATCGACTGCACCCTGTTCCACTCCTTGCCGGTCGACGGCCGCGCCGACTACCTCGCCGCGATCGCTCGTGCCGCCCGCGATGGTGCGCGGTTGCACATGCTGGTGTTCGACGTGGCCGCGTTCCCGGAAGGCGGCGGCCCCAACGCGGTCACCGCCGAGGAGCTGCGCGCGGCCGTCGAGGAGCGCTTCAGCGTCGACTCGATCGAGCCGAGCACCATCGCCGGGTTCATGCCGCCGGGCGTCGGCGCGCACTACCCGGTCGACGACGAGGGGCGCGCCCGCGTCCCGGCGCACCTGCTGACCGCGCACCGCTGAACCGGCTCGGGTCGTGACGGCGAACTCGCCAGGCGCGCCGCTGGCACGCCGGCTGGGCACCTTCGACGCGACCGCGATCGGTCTCGGCTCCATGCTGGGCGCCGGGGTGTTCGCGGTGTTCGCCCCCGCCGCGGCGGCAGCCGGGAGCGGCATGCTGTTCGCGCTGGTCATCGCCGGGTTCATCGCCTACTGCAACGCGGCGAGCTCGGCGCAGCTGGCAGCGGTCCACCCGGCATCGGGCGGGACCTACGTCTACGGCCGCGAGCGGCTGGGGCACTGGTGGGGTTTCACCGCCGGTTGGGGCTTCGTGGTCGGCAAGACCGCCAGTTGCGCTGCGATGGCGCTGACCTTCGCCGCCTACGCCGCGCCGGGGTTCGAGAAGCCGCTGGCCGCGCTGGCGGTGGCGGTGCTCGCGGCGGTGAACTGCGTCGGCATCACCCGCACCGCAGCGCTCACCCGGATCCTGCTGGTCGTGGTGCTGCTCGTGCTCACCGGGTTCGCCGCGCTGGCCTACCCCGCCGCCGGGGCCGGTGGCGGGCACGACTGGCTGCCGCACGGGCCACTCGGCGTGCTGCAGGCCTCCGGTCTGCTGTTCTTCGCCTTCGCCGGTTACGCGCGCATCGCCACCCTCGGCGAGGAGGTCCGCGATCCGGCGCGCACCATTCCGCGTGCGATCCTGCTGGCCCTGCCGATCGCAGCGGTGATCTACGCGCTCGTCGGCCTGGTGGTGCTGCTGGTGCTCGGGCCGCACCAGCTGGCCGCGAGCACCGCTCCGCTCGCCGACGCCCTGGCGGTCGCCGGGCAGGGGCACCTGACTCCGGTGTTGCGGGTCGGTGCGGCCGCGGCCAGCCTCGGTGCTCTGCTGGCGCTGATCGCCGGCGTCGGCCGGACCGGGCTGGCGATGGCCCGCGAGGGCGACCTGCCGCGCTACCTGTCCGCCGTGCACCCCCGGTTCCAGGTGCCGCACCGCGCCGAGCTCACCCTCGCGGTGGTGGTGATCGTGCTGGTGCTGACCACCGACCTGCGCGGCGTGATCGGCTTCTCCAGCTTCGGCGTGCTGGTGTACTACGCGATCGCCAACGCCTCGGCCTTCACCCAGCCGCCGGACCAGCGGCGCTGGCCGAAAGCCCTCAACGTCGCGGGCCTGGCGGGATGTCTGCTGCTGGCCTCGACGCTGCCGACGACGTCGGTCCTGGCCGGGCTCGCGGTGTTCGCGATCGGGCTCGGTGGCCGCCTGCTCAGCAGGGCACGCTCGGCGTGATGTCTGAGCTCAACCTCCTCCGCAGGTCTGCGGCTTCCGGGGCGTCCAGGGCCTCGTAGATCCGCACGGCCGTTTCCCAGTGGCGGACGGCGGATTCGTGCCTGCCCGCGGATTCGTGGAGGTCGCCGAGCCCGGCGTGGGCGCGGGCCCGCACGTAGTGGCTGGAACCGCTGTTGGCCACGCCGAGGGCGTGCAGGTGGCAGCGGCTGGCTTCCATGTCGTCGCCCATCGCCGCGTGCGTCTCGGCCATCGCCGTGAGCGCCATCGCCTCCAGGTTCGCCGACCGCATCTTGCGGGCGAAAACCAGCGTCGCCCGGTGGTTCTCCAGCGCTCGCGGGTATTCGCCGAGGCAGCGGCGGATGGTTCCCAGCCGGTGCAGGACCAGCCCCTCCAGGAACCGGAACCGGGTGCGGCGGGCGAGCACCAGCGCCCGCTCGGCGTGCTCGGCGGCGTCGGCGTGGCGGCCGAGGTCCCGGTGGAGACCCGCCAACGCGTAGGACGCGTCGGCCTCGGCCGGCTGGTAGCGGTGCGCGGCCGCGACTCGCGCGGCTTCGCTCAGGCACTCCAGCGACTCCTGATACCGCCCCCACCTGCGGTGCAACCGACCCAAGCAGATCATCGGCCGCAGGCCCAGCAGCTGCAGGCCCGCTTCCTGGTACAGGCGCGCGGACCT
Organism: Saccharopolyspora mangrovi; assembly: GCF_035320975.1. Lineage (NCBI taxonomy): Bacteria > Bacillati > Actinomycetota > Actinomycetes > Pseudonocardiales > Pseudonocardiaceae > Saccharopolyspora > Saccharopolyspora mangrovi. Next base: position 57,776 of record NZ_JAWLNX010000031.1, read on the forward strand.
GCGCAGGTGTTCCAGCGCGGTGTCGGTGCGGCCGGTGAACACGCACACCTCGCCCAGGCTCAGCAGCGCGGTCGCGGTGGCCGAAGGCCCGCGCGCCAGTTCCAGCGCCCGCTCCAGGAACCGCCGGGCCTGGCCGAACTCGTTGCGCCGGAAGTGCGCCACGCCGAGCCCGCGCAGCGCGACTCCTTCGCCTTCCCGGTCGCCGGATCGCGCGGCGATCTCGCGGGCCCTGCCGTGGATGCGCTGGGCGTCATCGACGTGCCAGCCGAAGTCGAGCGCGGTGTCCAGCACGGTGGCGAAATCGACCGCGTAGTGGGCGAATTCACCGTCCACCGCTTCAGCGATGCGCATCATGGTCTCGTGCTTGGCGTCCAGCCAGCGGGCCGCTTCCTCGTGATCGCGCATGGGCGGGGTCACGTGCGCGGGTTTGCGCTCCGGCAGCGCGCCGGGTGCGAGGAAACCGGTCGCCGTGGTGGCGGCCTGCAGGTAGTAGTCGTAGAGCCGCTGCAGCGCTTCCCGCCGCTCGGCGGGCGTTTCGGTGAGGCGGGACAGCTCGGCAGCGTAGCTGGCCAGCAGGTCGTGCAGCCGCACCCGCTTGCCGGCCACCTCCTCCACCAGGTGCGCGCGCGCCAGCTCGGCCAGCCCTCGGCGGATCGCGCGGACGTCGCCGGTCCCGGCCAGCGCGGTCAGCGAGTAGGCGTCCATCTCGCTTCCCGGGTGCAGGCCGAGCAGCCGGAACAGCGCGGCCTCGGCCGCCGGCAGGTTGCGGTAGGACGCGGCGAAGATGGTGCGCACGCTGGCCTGCGGGTCACCGCTGTCGAGCAGGTCGAGCCGTGCCTGCGCGCACCCGAACTCGGCTATGGTCTGCCGGACGCCGCGGTGCCGGTGCCGCCGCACCCGCTCGGCGGCGATGCGCAGCGCCAGCGGGAGCCGGGCGCAGCACTCGATGAGCTCGTCGACGGCGGTGGTGTCGTCGGTGACCAGATCGCCCAGCAGTTCCTTCATCAGCAGCCGGGCTTCGTCGCGGCTCATCCGGTCCAGTTCGACGCGTCGAGCCCCCTCCCCGACGACCAGCCCGTTGAGCTGGTCGCGGCTGGTGACCAGGACCGCGCACTGCGCGCTGCCGGGCAGCAGCGGCCGCACCTGGTCGGCGCTGACGGCGTTGTCGAGCACCAGCAGCACGCGCTTGCCGTCGAGCAGGCTGCGCAGCCGGGCGCCGCGCTCGGCGGGGTCCAGCGGCACGTCCTTGCCGTCGACGCCCAGCGCGCGCAGCCACGCCGCGAGCACGTCGCCGGGCTCGACCGGGGTGTCGGTGCCGAAGCCGCGCAGGTCGGCGTGGAGCTGACCGTCGGGGAAGCGCCTCTTGACCCGGTGCGCCCAGCGCAGGGCCAGGGAGGTCTTGCCCACGCCCGCGGTGCCCGCGATGACCGCGATGGGGATCGTGCCGGGGTGGGCGTCGAGGACCTGGTCCAATTCGGACAGCGCGAGCTCTCGACCGACGAAATCTGTTGCGCAGTGCGGTAGTTGAGCCGGTACCTGCGTCGCGCCGGAGACCTCGACCGCTTCTCCGGCGCGGATCTGGTCGTGCAGCGACCGCAGTTCCGGCCCGGGGTCCAGGCCGAGCTCGTCGTTGAGCACCTCGCGGGCGTGCTGGTAGGCCGACAGCGCCTCGGCGTGCCGCCCGCTGCGGTGGAGCGCGAGCATCCGCAGACCGTGCAACCGCTCCCGCATCGGGTTGTGCCGCACCGATTCCAGCAGCTCACCGACCACGACCTCGTGCCGGCCGGCGCGCAGTTCCGCGGCGTAGAGCTCCTCGACCGCCAGCAGTCGCTGCTCGGTGAGCCGTTCGGCCTCGGCGCCGACGTCGGGCAGGTCGACCTCCTGGTACGCCCTGCCGCGCCACATCTCCAGCGCACGCCGCAGGATCCCTGCTGCGCGGCCCGGGTCGGGCTCGCCCGCCGCGTCGTCGAGGAGGGCGGCGAACACCGCCGAGTCCAGTTCCCCGGGTTCGACCCGCAGGGCGTACCCGGCCGGGACGTAGGTCAGGCGGCCGGGGTCGTCGAGCTCCTGGCGCAGCCGGTGGACGTGGACCTGCAGCCGGCTCGTCCCCTGCGCGACCGGCTCACCCCACAACGCCTCGGTCAGGGTGGTGACGGGCACCGGGTCGTTGGCGCGGGCCAGCAGCACCGCCAGCAGGTTGCGCCGCAGCGCTCCGGCGAGCGCCACCGGTCTGTCCCCGTCGAACATCCGGACCGGTCCAAGCACTTCGAACCGCATCTCACTTCCCCCAGAAAAAATCCACAAACGATCAATGCTGCCGCATTTCGCGTCTTCTCCGCTGCCTCCGGAAAGCGGAGAGAAAGCCACGCCGCGCACAGTGGACGCAAAGCGCGCGCCAGCTCAATGAGAGGCACTCCAACGAGTGATACCGACTACCTGTTCGATATCAGCTCGGTACCCGGAAAAGGGCGCGTGGACAATCCGAGCCGCACTCACGACTCGTCGACCGCTCGCCTCCTCGGCGGCGTCGAACCCCTCCGGGGTGCGCCGCGTTCGCGGGTCGACGGCAGTGCAGGTCTGGTGACGGCCTGCTGCGCGACCCGCGCTTCGGTACTGGTCCAGCCGCTGGTCTACGCGCGCGGCCAGAAGAGACGATGATCCATCGCTACACCCCCCAGGTGTTCGCGCAGCTGTGTTGCTTCCCCCAGATCTCGGTGGTTGAACCACCGGTCCCGGCACTGATGATGGACGCTCGTCCGAACAGGGCACAAGGTCTTCACCCGAGCAATTTTTCGCCGTTTCCGGGATTGCCATTCTGACCTGGCGAAACAACGCGCGATTCAAGCAATTTCGATTCGGGCGAACACGCCGCGCGCGTGTCGGCGCACGGGGTGCGGACCACTTCCGAACAACAGGTCGGTGGGGGGGGGGGCGCCCCCCCCCCCCCCCCCCCCCCCCCCCCGGCACAAACAAAGAAACACAACGGTGGCGATAAAACACCAAAACACACCACC
>NZ_JAWLNX010000031.1:60799-85572 GCF_035320975.1 Saccharopolyspora mangrovi
GGCGGCGCTGGGGGGGCGCCCCACTCCCTAAAAACTGGTGGGTGGTGAGGCGGCCCCCTCGCCCGCCTCACCACCGCGCGCCGAGAATACGACAGAGAACGGATCGTTGCGAGATCAAACACCGCTGATCACCAGCGTGGTCTCCCCCACTGGGGAGCTACCGTTGGCACCCGGTTGGGTTAATGTCAGCTCCATGAACCGCACGCCCTCCACGCCTGCCGAAGCCTTCGCGACCCTCATGGAGGGCAACCAGCGCTTCGTCGAGAGCACCCGGTTGCACCCCAACCAGGACGCCGATCACCGCGCCTCGCTGGCGCCCGGTCAGAAGCCCTTCGCGGTCCTGTTCGGCTGCTCGGACTCGCGCCTGGCCGCGGAGATCATCTTCGACCGCGGGCTGGGTGACCTGTTCGTCGTGCGCACCGCCGGTCAGGTGGCCGGTTCGGAGGTGCTGGGCAGCATCGAGTACGGCGTGGGCGTGCTGGGTGCCCCGCTGGTGGTCGTGCTCGGCCACGACTCCTGCGGTGCGGTGGTCGCCGCGCGCCAGGCCGTCACCGAGGGCAGCAACCCGCCCGGGTACCTGCGCGACATCGTCGAACGGGTGACGCCGAGCGTGCTCGCCGCCAGGGCTTCGGGCACCGAGGAGGTCGACGACATCGTCGACGTGCACATCCAGCGCACCAGCGAGTTGCTCCTCGAGCGCTCCTCGCTGCTGTCCGACGAGGTCGCCGCCGGTCGCTGCGCGATCGCGGGCCTGTCCTACCGCCTGGCCGACGGCACCGTCCGCCTCGTCGACAGCCACGGCCCGCTGCAGCGCGACGCCGCCTGACCCTGCGGCCACCGGGCCGCTCCTGCTTCGGGGAGCCGATCTCCGCGCCTCGCGTTAGCCTTCGAAGGCACGTGCTTGGCGAAAGGAATCGGTCGCGTGAGCTTCCAGCCCCGTCGAGTGCTCCTGATCAGCGCCACCATCGGTGAGGGCCACAACGCGACCGCTCGCGCCGTCGAGGAGGCCGCCCGCCAGACCTGGCCCGGCTGCGAGGTGGTGTGGCTGGACGCGCTGCGCATCATGGGCCGCTGGGTTCCGGGGGCGTTCAACTGGATCTACGTCACCAACGTCGAGTCGACGCCGTGGCTGTACGACTTCTTCTACGACTCGCTGTGGCGCTACCGGTGGTTCGCCAACGCCTCCCGCCGCTTCGTGGGCGCCTGGTGCGGTCCGCTGCTGCGCCGCGAGATCCGCCAGGTGGCACCGGATCTGATCGTGTCGACCTACCCGCTGGGCACGGCCGGGCTGGACTGGATGCGGCGGCGCGGTGAGCTCGACGTCCCGGTGTCGGCGGTGGTGTCGGACTTCGCACCGCACCCGTTCTGGGTGTACCCGGAGGCGGATCTGCACTACGTGATGAGCGAGGCGAGCCTGCGCGCGATGCGCCGTGCCGAACCGGACGCGGTCGGCGCGGTGTCGGTGCCACCGGTGCGCAGCGACTTCCACCCCCGCGACCGGTCGGAGTCGCGAGCCGGTTTCGGCTTTCCGGCAACGGGTTTCACCGCGCTGATCTCGTGCGGCGCGTTGAGCTTCGGCGCGGTGGAGCGCGCCGTCGACGCGGCGCTGCGCGTGGCAGGACTCGCCCGCGTCATGGTCGTGTGCGGCCGCAACGAGGCCCTGCGGGAACGCCTGCTCGCCCGGGGTGATCCGCGGCTGGTGCCGCTGGGCTGGGTGGAGGACATGCCCGGCCTGATGGCCTGCTCGGACGTGGTGATCACCAACGCCGGTGGCGCGACGGCGCTGGAGGCGCTGGCGTGCGGGCGCGCGGTGATCATGTTCGAGCCGATCGCCGGCCACGGCAGGGCCAACGCCGAGCTGATGGCCGATGCCGGTCTCGCCGAGCTGTGCCCGCGCGAATCGCAGCTAACCGAGACCTTGAGGCGCTGGGTGGCGGACCCGCACGAGGTGGGTGAGCGCGAGCAGCGGGCGCTCAAGCACTGCCGTTCCGCCGAGTTCACCGAGCAGGTGGCCGCGCTGGCCGGGCTCCCCCGGCACCGCGGCAGGCGTCGGCTGCGGGCCCAGGACGCCTTCTTCGTCTACGCCACCACCCCGGAGGTCTCGCAGCAAACCGGAGCGATCCTGCAGCTGGAACCGTCGCTGGAGTCCACCCACCAGTGGTGCGAGCACCTCTCGCGCCGGATCCGGGAGCACGCGCCGGCGCTGCCGATGCTCACCCGCACGCTGGTGACGCGCACCGGTCGACGTCCACAGTGGAGCCACGAGGGCGAGGTGGACCCGGCCGAGCACCTCAGCTGCCGCGAGCTGCGGCCCGAGCACGACCCCCACGCGCTCATCAGCGAGTTCTTCTCCACCGCGGTGCGCACCGACCGGCCGCCGTGGCAGCTGCGGCTGCTGCACGACACCGCCACCGGACGGGCGACGTTGCTGGCCAAGATGCACCACTCGCTCGGCGACGGCGTGGCGGTGACCAGCGCGCTGATTCGGCTGCTCTGCGACGGCCACCACCCGACGTCCTCGCCGGGCCCGGGCAGCCGGTCATGGCAGCTCCCGGAGGTGCTGCGCGGGCTGGTCGGGCTGGCCACCTCCGCGGGGTCGCCGAGCCGCGCCTGGACCGGCCGCAGCACCCCTGCCCGCAGCTTCGGCCAGGTGGCGCTGCCCGCGGTGCAGGTGCGCGCCCGCGCCCGCGACCACGGGGTGACCAGCAGCGCCCTGCTGATCGGACTGGTCGCCGAGGCGCTGCACCGGGCGCTGGCGGAGGAGCGGCACGGCGCCCTGTTCCGGGTGATGGTGCCGCGCACGGCCCGCACCGGCCGCAACGGCGCGGGCACCGCGACACCCGGCAACCACACCCACACGCTGTCGGTGGACCTGCCGGTGGGACCGATGCCGCTGGTGTGGCGGATCCGGGCGGTCGCCGACGCGCTCGCCGAACCCGACCACAGCGGTCAGCCCGAGGCCGCCGGTGCCGTCCTGGCCGGGCTGGGTCTGCTGCCTGCGCCGGTGCACTCGTGGATCGTGCGGCGCATCTACGGGCACCGGTTCTTCAACGCGGTGGTCTCGGTGATGCCCGGCCAGCGCCGTCCCGCGCACATCAACGGGACCCGGCTCAGCCGGGTGCTGCCGGTGCTCTCGCTCGCCGACGGCGTGGGCGTGGCGGTCGGTGCCATCGGCTGGGGTGAGGAGTTCGGCTTCGGCATCACCACCGACCCCGGGCTGGCCCCGGAGGCCGAGGACCTGGCCGGGCACCTGCGCGAGGCCTTCGACGAGCTGCGGGAGCGGCGTTGAACTCGGGCACGGTGCTGGTCGTGGCCGTGCCGGCGGCCATCATCGGTGCCGCCAGCTTCGGGATGGCCAGCGCCATCCAGCACCGGGTGACCAAGCAGGTCCCGCAGGTCGCGACGTTGAGCCCCCGGATGCTGTGGGACCTGGTGCGCAAGCCGATCTGGGTGCTCAGCATCGGCACCGTCATCCTGGGGCTGTCGCTGCAGGTGGTGGCGCTGGCGTTCGGGCCGCTGGTGCTGGTGCAGCCGCTGCTGGTGACCTCGGTGCTGTTCGGCGCGGCGTTCTCGGCGTGGCTGGCGCAGCGGCGGATGGACCTCGTGCTCGCGCTCGGTGCGCTCGCCTGCGCGGGCGGGCTGGCGGCCTTCCTGGTGCTGGCGCGGCCCTCGGGTCACGGCAGCGAGTTCACCGGGTCGCCCGTGCTGCCGCTGGCGTTGGCGATGGGACTGCTGGTGGGCCTGTCGCTGCTGGCGGCGCGGTGGCTGCCGGGCGAGTTCGGCGTGGTGGGCCTGGCCGTGGCCACCGGTGTGCTCTACGGGGTCACGGCGGGGTTGATGCGCGTGGTGGCCGGGCAATTCCGCACCGGCGGGCTCGTCGAGCCGTTCGGGCACTGGACGTTGTACGTGGTGTGCGTGATCGGGCCGATGGGTTTCCTGCTGAGCCAGCAGACCTTCCAGCGCGGCCGGTTGATGGCTCCGTCGCTGGCGGTGATCACCACGGTGGACCCGCTGGTCTCGGCGGCGATCGGGGTCAGCTGGCTGGGTGAGCGCATCGAGTACTCCCCCACGATCCTCGCCGGTGAGGCGATCGCGGCGGCGCTGATCGTCGGGGGCATCGCGGTGCTGGCCCGGCGCAGCGAGCAGCTGGGCCGCGAGCTGGCCGAACAGGAGGAACCCGGCTCGTGGGGATGAAATCCGCCCTGGTCACCGGCGCGTCCTCGGGCATCGGCGCCGCCACGGCGCGCCGGCTGGCCGCCGACGGCTGGCGGGTCGTGCTCACCGGCCGCGACCGGTGCCGTCTCGAGGCCCTGGCCGAGCGCACCGGGGGCGATGCCGTCGCCGCGGACTTGACCGCCGCCGACGGCCTGGCGCGCGTGGCCGAGGCGGCGCGCGGCGTGGACCTGCTGGTGCACAGCGCCGGGATCGGCTGGTCGGGCGCGTTCGGCGAGATGGAGCCGCACCGCATCGACGAGCTCGTCGAGCTCAACCTGACCGTCCCGATCCGGCTCACCCGCGCCGTCCTGCCCCCGCGGGTGGCGTTCGTGGCCTCGGTGGCCGCGGTCGGCGTGCGCGACGAGGACGTCTACTCGGCCACCAAGGCGGGCCTGCGCGCCTTCGCCGCGAGCCTGCGCTACCGCGGCGTCACCACCACGACGGTGTTCCCGGGCGCGGTGCGCACCCCGTTCTTCCACGGCCGCCGCTACGACCGCCGCTTCCCGCGCATGCTCGAACCCGAGCAGGTCGCCGACGCCCTCGTCGACGCCGTGCTGCGCGGTCGCGCGGAGGTGTTCGTGCCCCATTGGCTCACCCTCGCCGACCGCGTGCACGGCGCCCTGCCCGGCGCCTTCCACCGCCTGGCCCGCAGGTTCGGCTGACTCGCGCGCAGACGTGCGCACCAGCGGCCGGTGTCAGCCGCGCAGGGCGCGCAGCGACTCCCGCAGGGAGCCGAGGGTCGCCAGCACCGAGGTCGGCTCGTAGCCGCAGTGCGCCATGCAGTTGGCGCAGCGCGGATCGTTGCCGCGCCCGTAGGCCTCCCAGTCGGTGTCCTCCAGCAGCTCCCGGTAGGTGCGGGCGTAGCCGTCGCTCATCAGGTAGCAGGGCCGCTGCCAGCCGTAGAGCGAGTAGGAGGGGATCGCCCACGCCGTGCAGGCGAAGTCGATCTTGCCTTCGAGGAAGTCCAGGAACAGCGGCGAGTGGTTGAAGCGCCACTTCTTCCGGCGCCCGTCGGCGAAGACCTTCTTGAACAGCTCGCGGGTCTCGGTCACGCCCAGGAAGTGCTCCTGGTCCGGCGCCTTGTCGTAGGCGTAGGCCGGCGAGAGCATCATCTGGTCGACCTTGAGGTCGTTGTTGAGGTAGTCCAGCACCTCGATGACCGACTGCGGCGTGTCGGTGGTGAAGAACGTGGAGTTCGTGGTCACCCGGAACCCGCGCCGCTGCGCGTCCTTGACGTTGTCCACGGCTTGGGCGAACACGCCCTTCTTGCACACCGAGGCGTCGTGGCGCTCCTCCATGCCGTCGATGTGCACGGCGAAGGAGAAGTACGGCGAGGGCTCGAACTGGTCGATCTTGCGCGGCATCAGCAGCGCGTTGGTGCACAGGTAGACGAACTTCTTGCGCTTGACCAGTTCTGCCACCAGCACGTCGATCTCGGGGTGCATCAGCGGCTCGCCGCCGGCGATGGAGACCACCGGCGCGCCGCACTCCTCCACGGCGGCCAGCGCCTGCTCGACCGGCATCCGCTGCTTGAGCACGCTCGCGGGGTGCTGGATCTTGCCGCACCCGGCGCAGGCCAGGTTGCAGGCGAACAGCGGCTCCAGCTCCAGGGTGAGCGCGAACTTGTCCCGTCGAGCCAGCTTCTGCTTCATCAGGTAGGCACCGACTCGAACCGCCTGGCGCACGGGAATACCCATGACTACAACGCCTCCTCGCAGGTCGTGCGGACTTCCGGCGGGATGTGGCGGCCCCACCGCCGCAGGCAGGCGCCCACGGCGTGCAGCCTGGCCAGCCCGGACATCGCCCGGCGGACGGTGCCCGGCCGCAGCAGCGGGTGCTGGGCGGTGTCGACGACGACGCGCACCACCGCCAGCGGGCGGTGCCCGGCGGCCTGGGCCAGCACCGCCGATTCCAGGTCCACCGCCAGCGCCCCGGTCGCCGCGAGATCGGCGCGGCGACGGCCGTGCACGAGCGCATCGGTGGTCACGATCGGTCCGCAACGCACCGGGAACCCGCTGCGGGCCAGTTCGGTGGCCAGCGACTCACCCGCGTGGCAGCGCAGCACCTCGCGATGGCCGCGCAGTTCGTCGGCGACGATCACGTCGCCGCTGCGCACCTCCGGTGCGAGCCCGCCGGCCAGCCCGGCGACCACGAGCACGTCGAAGTCGGTGGCCAGCAACCGGACCGCGCTCTTGGCGCTGCGGTGCGGTCCGTAGCCGGTGCGGCGCACGGTCACCGAGTCAGCGCCGAGACCGGTGGTGCGCATCGTTTCCTGCCCGGACGCCGCGCCACCGGCGGCCGAGCGCAGCGCGCTGGCCTCCAGTCGCATCGGCGCGCAGATCAGCATCCTCGTCGACATGTCACTCCCCGTCCCGCAGGTAGCGCCCGAGCGCGGTCAGCGGGAAGATCACCCGGTACAGGTGGTAGTTGATGTAGAAGTCACCGGGGAAACCGGTTCCGGTGAACTGCGGTTCGTCCCAACCGCCGTCGGCGCGCTGGCTGCGGGCCAGGTAGCCGATACCGCGGCGCACCGCGTCGCTGTCGTGCCTGCGCATGGCCAGCAGCGCCAGCAACGCCCAGCCGGTCTGCGAGGCGGTGGAGGGACCGCGGCCGATCCACTCCGGATCGTCGTAGGACCGCATGTCCTCGCCCCAGCCGCCGTCGTCGTTCTGGTGCGCCTCCAGCCAGCGCACCGCGTCGCGCAACGCCCGGTGCTGGCGGTCGACCCCGGCGGCGACCAGGGCAGGCACGACCGCGCCGGTGCCGTAGACGTGGTTGGCGCCCCACCGCCCGAACCACGACCCGTCGCGCTCCTGGTTGGCCAGCAGCCAGTTCACGCCGTCGCGCACCACCTCGTCGTTCTGGCCGAGCACCGCCAGCGCCTCCACCACGTGCGCGGTCACGTCGGCCGAGGGCGGGTCGATGACCTCGCCGAAGTCGCAGAACGGCAGCTTGCGCACGAGTTGGCGGGTGTTGTCGGCGTCGAAGGCCGCCCAGCCGCCGTCCTGGGAGCGCATGCCGCGCAGCCAGCGCACGCCGCGCGCGATGGCGCCGCGCACCGCATCGGGATCGGAGTGGTCGACCTTGTTGAGGGCCAGCAGCACCTCGGCGGTGTCGTCGATGTCGGGGTAGCCGTCGTTGTCGAACTCGAACGCCCAGCCTCCCCCGGCGGGCAGGTCGGGGCGCTTGATCGCCCAGTCGCCCTTGACCCGGATCTCCTCGGCCAGCAGGTAGTCCGCCGCGCGCCGCAGCGCCGGGTGGTCGGCGGGCACCCCGGCATCGCGCAGCGCCTGCACGCCCAGCACGGTGTCCCACACCGGCGACTGGCAGGCCTCCAGCCTGCGAACGGTGCCCTCGGTGGTCTGCTCGCGGATCAGGAACCGCTCCAGGCCGGTCAGGCCCTTGGCGATCACCGGGTGGTTCATCGGGTAGCCGAGCAGGTGCAGCGCGAGGAGCGAGTACACCCACGGCGGCTGGATGCCGCCCCACGAGCCGTCGGCCTCCTGGCGGGCCACGATCCACTCGGCAGCGCGCAGCATCGCGTGCCTGCGCAGCGACTTCACCGGGCGGCGGTGGTAGCGGTGCAGCACGCGGTCGAGGCTGTGGAAGCCGTAGGCCCAACTCCACTCGCGCCGGGGCCGCTTCGCCGGCCGCCCGGTGCGCAGTTCCCGGACGCTGATGCCGAGGTCGCGTCGCGGCCGCAGGGTGCACACCACGGTCAGCGGCACCACCGTCTGGCGCGCCCAGCAGGCCCAGTCGGAGACGTTGAGCGGGAACCACTTCGGCAGCAGCACGACTTCCGGCGGCATGGCCGGCAGCTCGTCCCACGACCACTCGCCGAACAGCGCCAGCCAGATGCGGGTGAACACCCGGGTCCGCTCCAGCCCGCCGTTGGCCAGGATCCAGTCGCGGGCGGTGCGCATGTGCGCGGCCTCGACGTCGTCTCCGGCGAGCTTGAGCGCGGTGTAGGCCTCGACCGTGGTGGACAGGTCGCCGGGGCCGCCGTGGAAGTTCGCCCAGGTGCCGTCCTCGCGCTGCTGGGATCGGATCCAGCGGGCCGCCTGCGCGGTTTCGGAGTCGGTGCGGATGCCGAGGAACTGCCGCAGCAGCAGGTCCTCGACGTCCATCGTCACGTTGGTCTCCAGCTCGCCCTTCCACCAGCCCTCCGGGCTCTGCAGCGACAGCAGGTGGTCGCGGGCGGCCAGCGCGGCCGTCCGCGCGTCGGCGCGCGTCGCGCCCTGGCTGGGGATCTGCGCGGCGGTCGCGGCGGATCGCGTGGACTGTTGCAGCTGATCGGTCAAAGCTTCCTCCGTACGATGAATTCGGCGAGCTCTCCCAGTGCCGCGGTGTCGCCCAGCGATCCGGCTTCGAGCTGTGCCTCCGCGAGCTCGAGCCGTCGTCGGGCCTCCTGCCGCGTCCAGTCCTCCGAACCGGCGCGGCGCACCATCTCCGCGGCTTCGTGCAACTGCTCCTCGGTGAGCGGTTCGGGCTGCTCGTAGAGCGCGCACAACCGCTCACCCGCGTCGGTGCCGGAGGTCAGGGCGTGCACCACCGGAACCGACTTCTTGCGGGTGCGCAGGTCCGACAGGACCGGCTTGCCGGTGACCTCCGGGTCTCCCCACAGGCCCAGCAGGTCGTCCACCAGCTGAAACGCCATGCCCAGCTCGGTGCCGTAGCCGTGCAGGGCGCGCACCTTCTCGCGCGGCGCGCCCGCGCTCAGCGCCCCGATGGAGCAGGCGCAGGCCAGCAGCGCAGCGGTCTTGTCGTGCGCCATGCTCAGGCATTCGGTGAGGTCGACGTCCTGGCGGCGCTCGAAGTCCAGGTCCGCGGCCTGCCCGGCGATGAGCACCCGGGTGGTCGCCGACAACGAGCGCACCGCCACGGCGGCGTTGGGCGCGCCGGATTCGAGCAGCACCTCGGGTGCTGTCGCCAGCAGCGCGTCGCCGGCCAGGATGGCCGCCGAGGAACCGAACACCGTCCAGGCGGTGGGCCGGTGCCTGCGGGAGGAATCGCCGTCCATGAGGTCGTCGTGCAGCAGCGAGAAGTTGTGCACCAGCTCCACCGCCGCCGCACCGGGAACGCCGCTCTCCGCTGCGCCGCAGGCGATTTCGGTCGCGGCGAGCGCCATCGCCGGGCGCAGCGCCTTGCCGCCAGCGTCGGTGGGCGCGCCACCGGCGTCGCTCCAGCCGAAGTGGTACTCGCTGACCCGCCGGGTGTCGGGGTCCAGCCGCGCGACGGCCGAGCGCAACGTCGGGTCCACCGACTCCCGGGCCGTGCGCAACGCCAGGGGCAGGACTGTGGTCATGCCGTCACCTCCACGCTCGTGCGCGATCGCTGTTCGCTGTCGACCACCTCGGCGGCGCGGATCCCGCTGCGCACCGCTCCCTCCGTGGTGTCCGGCCAGCCGGTCGCGGTCCAGGCACCGGCGAGCACCAGGCCGGGCACGCTGGTGCGCGCCGGCGGACGGACCGCCGCGGTCCCCGGCGCCTGCCGGAAGGTGGCGTGGGGTTCGCGGGTGACGAAGAAGTCCAGCAGCCGGGCTCGCCTCGCGGCCGGGAACAGCTCGCGCAGGGCCGGTGCGAAGATCTCGCGGAGCTCTTCGGTCCGCATCCCGAGCTCCTCCTGCGCCGCCGACTGCGACAGCGCCAGGTACTGGCCGGTGCGCGCACCCGAGACGCGGGTGCGGTCGAAGACCCACTGCACCGGGGAGTCGAGCACGGCGGCCATCTCCAGGTCGGTGACCGCGCGGTCGAAGTGGGCGTGGACGTTGACGATCGGTGAGGTCGACAACCGCGACCAGTCGCCGGCGCCGCGCACGGGCAGGTCCGCGACGAGTCCGGCCGCGGCGGGGTGCGGTGTGGCCACCACGACCGAGTCGGCGACGAGCAGCCGCTCGCCGGTCTGCTCGTCGATCGGGACCTGGAACCCGGTGGGACCGCGTCGGATCGCGCGGGCCTTGGCCCGCACCCGGACCTCCACCCCCGCTGCCGCCAGGGCGCGCTGCCCCGCGTCGCCGTGCAGCACCGACAGGGGCTGTTGCGGGATGCCGATGTCGCAGGCGTCGGCGGTGTCCAGCACGCCGGTGCGGAAGACCTTGGTCGCCAGTGCCATCGAGGCGTTCTCGGGTTCGGCGTTGAGGGCGGCCACGGCCAGCAGGCCCCACAGCGCGTCGACGGCGCGCGGCGTCTCGCCGCGTTCGCGGAGCCACTGGCCGAGGCTCTGCTCGTCCAGAGCGGGATCGTCCGGGTCGAGCCGGCGCACCGCGAGCGCTGTGCGCGCGACGCGGGCGCGCTGCGACCAGCTCAGCCGCCGGTACCCCAGCAGCGCGGGTGCCAGGTGCGCCGGGGCGCGCAGCTTCCAGCGGGTCAGGGTCGCGGGGGTCGAGCCGGGGCTGAGCACCGGCACGCGGAAGCGCTGCTGGAACCGGATCCCGTCGGCCGCGCCGATCTTGCGCAGCAGGTCGAGGTAGGCGGTGTAGCAGCGCAGCAGCACGTGCTGTCCGGTGTCGACGAGCAGGTCGCCGCGCGCGAACGAGTAGGTCGCTCCGCCGAGCCGGGGCCGGGCTTCGACCAGCTGCACCGAGTAGCCGCGTTCCCGGCAGTCCAGGGCGGCGGTGATGCCCGCCAGCCCGCCGCCGACGACCACGACGTGCCCGCGGTTCACGGCGTCATCCCGGCCAGCGATCGGGCCGCGACTCCCGCCTTGCGCCATCCCGACAGCGAGGTCCGCTGGTGCATCGCGGCGCTGGGATTGGTGGCGATCCGCACCAGCAGCTCGTGGTAGATCCCGGCCATCGAGGCGCAGCAGGCGCGCGACCGCCGGTCCAGCATGGGCAGCAGCCGGAACCCCTCGATGTACCAGCGCTCGGCGCGGGCGGCTTGGAAGCGCACCAGGCGGTTCCAGCGGGCGGTGTCCTCGACGAACCCGCTGCCGGGTTCCAGCCGGACACCGAAGTGCGCGAGATCGGCTGCCGGCAGGTAGACCCGCCCGTTGAGCTGGTCCTCGCGGACGTCGCGGAGGATGTTGGTCAGCTGGAGCGCCACCCCGAGCGCGTCGGCCCGCTCGGTCGCGGTGTCCGGGTCGTCGGTGCCGAACACGCCCAGCGACAGCCTGCCTATGGTGCCGGCCACGCAGCGGCAGTAGTGCAGCAGCTCGTCGAAGCTGGCGTAGCTGGTGCCGCGCACGTCGGCCTCGCAGCCGTCGATGAGCCCGTCGAAGGCCTCCATCGGCAGCGGCATCCGGCTCGCGGCGTCGGCCAGCGCGGCCAGCACCGGGTCGGCCGAGCCGATCGAGGCCTGCTGCACGGCCTCGCGGCACTGCTTGAGCTCGCGCAGCTTGTCCTCGCTCGGCAGGTCGCCGTCGCCGATGTCGTCGACGCGGCGGGCGAAGGCGTAGACGGCGGACAGGGCGCGGCGCTTGGGCCCGGGCAGCAGCCGGATCCCGTAGGAGAAGTTGCGGGCCTGCTCGCGGGTGATCCGCTCGCACTCCTGGTAGGCGTCCCGGATCCGGGTCGGTCGCGTCACCGGGTCCCTCCCATCGCGTGCAGCCGCGCCCACTCGGTGAAGGTGCGCGACTTGCTCGGGCTGACCTGCGCGGCCAGCGGGTCGTGTCCGGCCGCGCGGAAGGCGGCGACGGTGGCCAGGCCGCCCGCGACGTAGCCGGCGACGGCCACCCGGGCAGTTCCGGACAGGGCGCCGACCAGCACGCTGCCGTCGCGCAGCATCCGGCGGGCCCGGTCGACCTCGAAGCGCACCAGCCCGCGCAGCGCGGTCGAAGCGCGCGGCGCGGCGAGGTCGTGCTCGTGGCAGCCGTAGCGCTCGAGGTCTTCGGCGGGCACGTAGACCCGGCCCGCCCGGTGGTCCTCGGCGAGGTCTTGCAGGTGTTCCAAGATCTGCAGCGCGCTGCAGATCTTGTCCGACAGCGCGATCAGCCCCTCCTCGGCGCGGCCGAAGACGTGCAGCACCGATTCCCCCACCGGGTTGGCCGACAGCGCGCAGTAGTCCAGCAGCTCGGTGAAGTCGGCGTAGCGCTTGACGTGCTGATCGCGGCGGTTGGCCTCGAGGAGCTTGGCCAGTGTGGACATCGGGATGGCGCACTCGGTGACGGTCGGGTGCAGCGCCTGCATGATGGGGGTGCGCGCGGCGCCGTGGTAGGTGCGTTCGAGGTCGTGTTCGAGGAAGTCCAGCAGCGCGTCCCGGTTTCCCGGTGCCTCGTCCCCGGCGTAGTCGACGAGCCGGAAGTAGCCGTAGAGGGCGTGCAGGTGCCCGCGCACCCCGCCGGGCAGGACGCGGGAGGCCACCGGGAAGTTCTCCGAACGCATTCGCGCCAGCACGACCGCGCTGCGCGGGAGCTCCCCCGGACGCTCCGAGACCTCCGGGTGTTCGGGATCCTCACCTGAGAGCGTCTCGTCCGGCAACGACAAGACCATCGGTCCTCCTCCTATCCACTGGTCAGGAGGCGCAACCGGCATCGTATGAGTGCCCCTGCAGCAGCGCAGGGCGAACGAAGAACCACGTGAATCAGCGTGATTCGCGCCGGTGTTCGACCAAGCACCTTCTCCCCGGTTCCATATTGGACACCCGGAGCGCGCGGCTCGCGCAGACCCGCCAGCAGGTGGCCGGATCGAGTGGCGAAACCTGACCACTTTGGACCAGTCGACTACCGACGGCGACGGCGGGCGGACGCGAGGGGCGGCTCCGGATCACCGGGTCGGCGCAGCGGACGGGTGAATCCCTCCGCGCTCGGCAGTGGGCACCAGCGGGCCGCGATCGTGCGTCAGGGCGCCATCGGGCAGGCGCGGACGCGACGCCGCGTCTGGTGCCGGTGGACGCCTCCGGCCGCAGCGCGAACGCGCCCGGGCATGACGAGGCGACTCATGGTCCACACGCCTGACTTCAGGCGCGTGTTCGACCAGCGTCGGTACGAGCGGGTGGCCCACCCGGTCGAGATCCCCGGGCGCGGCCCACCCCGGGCGGCTCAGCCGTCGAGCTGTGCGAGGGTGGCGATCGACGGCGACTCGGTGCGCTGCAGCTCGGCGGCAACGCTCTCGGCATCGCGCAGCACCCGGACCGCGTTGTGCCAGGTCAGCTTGCCCAGGTCGGCCTCCGACCAGCCTCGGCGCAGCAGTTCGGCGATCAGGTTCGGGTAACCGGAGACGTCGTCGAGGTCCTGCGGTAGGAAGATCGTGCCGTCGTAGTCGCCGCCGACGCCGATGTGGTCGATGCCGGCGACCTCGCGCATGTGGTCGAGGTGATCGGCGACGGTCTTGGCGGTGGCCACCGGCTGCGGGTGGGCCTCCTCGAACTTGGCCAGCACCTCCTTGGCCTCGGCGGAGCTGTCGAGGTCGCTGAAGCCGTGAGCGACGAGCTCGCGCTGCGCCGCGGCGGCCCACTCCACCGACTCCTGCAGCACGAACTTGGTCACGAACGTCGCCATCGCCACGCCGCCGTTGCCGGGCAGCTGGGCGAGCACGTCGTCGGGGATGTTGCGCGGGTGCGAGCACACCGCTCGGGACGAGGAGTGCGAGAACACCACGGGAGCGCGGCTGGCGCGCAGCGCGTCGCGCATGGTGTCGGCGGCGACGTGGGAGAGGTCGACGAGCATGCCCATCCGGTTCATCTCGCGCACGACCTCGACGCCGAAGCGGGTCAGCCCGCCCGCGGCGGGCTCGTCGGTGGCCGAATCGGCCCACGGGGTGTTGTCGTTGTGCGTCAGCGTCAGGTAGCGGACGCCCAGGTCGTAGAAGGCGCGCAGGGTGGCCAGCGAGCAGTTGATGGAGTGCCCGCCCTCGGCGCCCATCAGCGAAGCGATCTTGCCCTCGGCGCGGGCGGCCTCGACCTCGTCGGCGGTGGTGACCAGGCGCAGCCGGTCCGGGTAGCGGGCGGCCAGCGCCTTGACGCAGTCGATCTGCTCCAGCGTCGCGCTCACCGCGTCGTCGCCCTGCAGCGAGGTGGGCACGTAGACCGACCAGAACTGGCCGCCGACGCCGCCGGCGTCCAGGCGGGCGAGGTCGGTGTGCAGCCGACCGGTCTGGTCGGTGGCGATGTCGCGCTGGTCGAGGTCGTAGCGCACCTGCTCGCGCAACGCCCAGGGCAGGTCGTTGTGGCCGTCGAGCACCGGCGTGACCTCGAGCAGCTCCCGCGCCTGGGCCACCACGTCCGACTCGCTCATCCCGCTCCCCCGATTCACCCGGTCGGTTGTCCCCGCTGAGCATATCCGCTTGAGATCACCCGACCAGGGGCCTGTGGCACGCCGTAGATCGAATCGACGAATCGGACGTTCGGCCGCACCATCGGGACATGGAGCGAATTCCCAGGCAGCAGGACACCAGCAACCTCCCGTCGGTGCTGGCCGAGTACGGGCACCTCGCGGCGCAGCTCCCCGGCGCCTCGACGCAGCAGGCCGAACGCCTGCGAGCGCGTTTGGCCGAGCTGGACGAGCAGATCGACGGTTACGTCGCCAAGCTGACCGAATACCACTCCATTGTGGACAGTTGACGGCTCGATCGGTCGCGATCAGGCGCACCTGAACCCGCCCTGCCACACCGTCCTGCCCTGAGTTCCGCGCTCCACCGAGCACCACCCTCCTCGGCCGAACCGGCCGAGGAGGCTTTTTTCGCCCATCAATTTCACTCCGCGCTGAAGTTATCAACACTGTTGAGATACGTTTCCCGCGGACCGGCGCCGCGCCCGCGTACGTCGGGACGCGTAGGCGCGGTGTCGGCCCTGGGGTGACGGCGCGGGGGGTCGCGTGGGTGAGACTGGTGGACATGGGTTCGATGCGTCCGCGGGTCGGCGATGTGGTGCTGGCGTTGCTGGTGACCGCTGTCGGGGTGATCGGGACCGCGGCCGCGCACCGCTGGGCCGGGCACGGCCTGCGGGGGTTCGACGGGCTCGGGGTGGCGTTCGTGGTGGTGGCCGGGGCGTCCCTGGCCTGGCGGCGGCGCGCGCCGCTGGTGGTGCTCGGGGTGGTCGCTGTGGCGGTGTCGGGGTATCTCGTCACCGGGTACCGGTACGGGCCGATCCTGCTGGCGCTGCTGGTGGCGGTGTACTCGGCCGCCCGGCACCGACCGCCGCGCACCGCGGGGATCGCCGCCGCGGCGGCGCTGCTGCTGTTGTGGGCGCACACGCTGATCACCGGACCCGGCTGGGCCGGGCTGGTCCCGGCCTCGGCGTGGGTGCTGGTGCCCTTCGCCGCCGGGCTGGTGGCGCGGACGCAGTCGGAGGCCGTGGCGCGCCAGCGGGCGGAGGCGCTGCGGCGCCGGGTCGACGACGAGCGGCTGCGCATCGCCCAGGAGGTGCACGACGTGGTCGGTCACGGGCTGGCGGCGATCAAGATGCAGGCCGACGTCGCGCTGCACGTGCTGCCGAAGAAGCCCGAGCAGGCCGAGATCGCCCTGACCGCGATCAGCCGCACCAGCAGCGACGCCCTCGACGAGCTCCGCGCGACCTTGGCCGTGGTCCGCGCCGGCACCGGCCAGGGCCCCGAACCCGGGCTGAGCCGCGTGCACGACCTGGTCAACCGCACCCGAGACGCCGGCGTCGAGGTGTCGCTGCGGGTCCGCGGCGAGGCGCCCGAGCTGCCGAAGGCGGTCGACCTCACCGGGTACCGGATACTGCAGGAGTCGCTGACCAACGTGCTGCGCCACAGCCGCGAGCAGCGCGCGGAGATCACCGTCGACTACAGCCCGCAGGAGGTCGTGATCGAGATCCGCAACCCCTCCCCCGCGATCGGCGGCGGAGACGGCCTCGGCATCCCCGGCATGCGGCGCCGCGTCGACGCGCTCGGCGGTCAGTTCAGCGCCGGGCAGTCCGACGGGTGGTTCCGGGTGCACGCCCGCTTGCCGATCGGAGCGCAGCAGTGACCACCGTGCTGATCGTCGACGACCAGGACCTGGTGCGCATCGGCCTGCGCACGCTCATCGACTCCGAGGACGACCTGCACTGCGCCGGTGAGGCCGCCGACGGCCTCGACGCCGTGCTCCAGGCGCGCGAGGCGCACCCCGACGTGGTGCTGATGGACATCCGGATGTCCGGTGTGGACGGTCTGGAAGCCACCCGCCGCATCACCGGCGACCCGGACCTGGCAGGCACCAAGGTGATCGTGCTGACGACCTTCGAGATCGACGAGTACGTCTTCAGCGCCTTGCGCGCCGGGGCCAGCGGGTTCCTGCTCAAGGACACCACGCCGGTGGACCTGCTGCGCGCCATCCGCCTGGTCGCCGGCGGCGAGGCGCTGCTGGCGCCCTCGGCGACGCGGAAGCTGGTGCGTGAGTTCGTCCACCTCGCCCCGCGCTCCCGCGAGCCCCACCCGCAGCTGCACACCCTCACCGACCGCGAGCGCGAGGTGCTGGCGCTGGTGGCCGAGGGGCTGAGCAACGAGGAGATCGCCGGGCGGCTGGTGGTCAGCCCGGCCACCGCGCGCACGCACGTCAGCCGCGCGATGGTCAAGCTCGGTGCGCGCGACCGCGCCCAGCTGGTGGTCTTCGCCTACCAGTCCGGGCTGGTGGACTGACTCACTTGCCGATCGGGGTGAAGCGGGTCCAGGGCGTGTCGGCGAGCTTCTTCGAGCCGTCCCACAGCTCCACCATGATCCGCATCGAGCCCTCGGACCTGAGCTGGAGCTTGCACTGGACGTAGTCGCCTTCGCTGTTGGTGTCCCGGCACTCGGCGGTGTGGTGGTAGTCGGTCTCCGAGCGGGTCTTGATCCAGAACCCGTCCTTGAACGTGTCCTTGGCGGCGATGAAGTCGCCGTCGGCGTCGAAGCAGCCGGTGCCGCGCGCCTTGCCCTGGTAGCTGATGGACTTGCAGATCTTCGCCTCGTAGGGCGGCCGCGAGGTGGTGGTCTTCGGCGGTTCGCTGGGCGGAGGTGGTGCGGGTGCGGCCGACGTCGGCGCCTCGGCGACCGGGGACGCGCTGGTCGGCGGGGCGGAGGAGGTCGTGGGCGGGGCCGTGGTGGAGCTGCTGGGGGTGGTCGTGGGTGCGGGGCGCGGGACCGGCATCGCCTGGCCGTCGGTGGGCTCCGGCTGCAGCGTGACCACCGCGGCGGCGACTCCAGCGACCGCTGCGACGGCTCCCACCGCCGCCAGCGCGACCGGCCAGCGCGACCGGCGCCGCTCCGGCTCGACGCCGGCCGCCCCGAGCGGCGCGGTCGTGCGCAGCGCGCGGCGCGCGGCGGCGGCGAGCTCGCCGGCGGTGGCGTACCGGTCGGCGGCGTTCTTGGCCATGCCGTTGGCCACGACGCGGTCGAACTCCTGCGGGACCCCGGGCATCGTCTCCGAGGGCTTCGGGGGTTCGCGGTTGAGGTGGGCGTAGATCAGCGCTTCGGTGCTGGTCACGCCGTAGGGCTTGGCGCCGGTCAGGCACTGGTAGAGCACGCAGGCCAGCGAGTACACGTCGACGCGGTGGTCGGACGGGGCGTCGCCGAACCGCTCGGGCGCCATGTAGGCCAGCGTGCCCATCGTGACGCTGCCGGAGGTGCGGCTGGTCGCGTCCTGGATGGAGGCGGCGATGCCGAAGTCCACGAGGTAGGCGAACCCGCCGGCGCCGAGCAGCACGTTGGAGGGCTTGACGTCGCGGTGCACCACGCGGGCGGCGTGCGCGGCGTCGAGCGCTTGGGCGACCTGCTCGATCACGTGGACCACGTCGTTGGGGTGCATCGGCCCGTGGGCGTTCAGCCTGGCGCCGAGGTCCTCGCCCTCGACCAGGCGCATGTCCAGGTAGAGCCGGCCGTCGATCTCGCCGTAGCCGTGGATGGGGATGACGTGCGGTTCGCTCAGGCGGCCCGCGGCGTGGGCCTCGCGCTTGAACCGCTCGCGGAACTCCTGGTCAGCGGCCAGGTGCGGGGCCAACAGCTTCAACGCGACGATGCGGTCGTGGCGGGTGTCGTAGGCGCGCAGGATCTCGCCCATTCCCCCGCGGGCGATCACGCCCTCCACCCGGTACGGGCCGAACTGCGACTGCACGGCTAACTGCTCCTCGTCCGACGTTTCGGTCATCCTATTGGGTTACTCAGTGCGCACGGCACGGCCCACCTGCCGATCGGCCGGGCGGCCGCTGCGGTCGGTGAAGTTTCCGCTACGAAGCGCCAGGGGCTGCTGCGCGGGCGGAGGCGCCCCTGCTACCAAAGGTGAGGAAAGATCATGTTCCGCCACCGGCTTCGGGAAAGGACCGGTCCCACAGATGTCGACCACCGACGACGCGCGCAAGATCGACCGCGGGGAGGATACCGGCGGCTGCCCGGTGAGCCGGGATTCCGGCGGCGTGTGGCGAGTTCGCGGTCACGCGGCCGCACGAGCGGCGCTGCGCAGCACCGACACGGTCCAGGCCGGGCTCGGCGTGGAGACCGTCGAGAAGATGCCCGCCAAGATCCGCCGCCCGGTCCTCTACCGGGACGGCCCCGAGCACCGCGAGCACCGCCGCCAGACGGCGAAGTACTTCACGCCCCGCAAGGTCGACGAGTCCTATCGGGGGATCATGGAGCGGGTCAGCGACGAGCAGCTGGCCAAGCTCACCACCAACGGCACGGCGGTGCTCTCCGAGCTGAGCTTCGAGCTGGCGATCGGCGTGGCGTGCGCGGTCATCGGCCTCACCGAGAGCAGGCCCGGCCTGGCCGGGCGTCTGGAGCGGTTCTTCCCGGAGGAGTTCGGAGAACCGGGTTTCACCAGCCTGCACGGCCTGTACTGGGTGTGGCGGCAGGCGGTGAACTGGGGCGGCATCTACTTCGCCGACGTGCTGCCTGCGGTGCGCGCACGGCGCAAGAACCCGCAGGACGACCTCATCTCGCACCTGCTGGCCGACGGTTGCTCGTCGGCGGAGATCCTCGGCGAGTGCATCACGGTCGCGGCCGCGGGCATGGTGACCACCCGCGAGTTCGTGAACCTGGCCGCGTGGCACCTGTTCACCGACGACGAGCTGCGCGAGCGCTACGTCAACGCCGAGGAACCGGAGCGGCAGGCGATCCTGCACGAGTTCCTGCGCCTGGAGCCGGTGGTCGCGCACCTGATGCGCCGCACCACCGGCCCGGTGGAACTGCCCGGCGAGGACGGCCAGAAGCACGTGGTGCCGGCGGGCGAGGTCATCGACATCGATGTGACCAGCACCAACACCGACACCGCCGCGTTCGGCGACGATCCGCTGCAGGTCTGCCCGCACCGCCGGCTCACCGAGGCCACCGCTCCGGGCCTGTCGTTCAGCGACGGACCGCACCGGTGCCCGGGCAACAACATCGCCATCCAGGAGACCGACGTCTTCCTGACCAAGATGTTCGCCTTGCCGGCCATCCGCCTGAAGACCCCGCCGCGGGTCTCCTTCAACGACGCCATCGGGGGCTACGAGCTCCGCGGCATGGTCGTCGCCGTCGACGAGTGAGCTTGGGTGGGGGACGTTTCCGTTGAAACCTCCCCCACCCACGGCTCAGGCGTCCTGCCAGGTGAAGGTCGTGACCGCGCCCGCGGGCAGGGCGTGCTCGAAGGTCTGCCGAACGACTGGCGTAAGTTCACCGAGCTGCTGCGCGGTGAGGTGGAGAACGGGCACGTCCCGATGTCGCGCATCGACGACGCCAACCGCCGCATCCTCACCAAGAAGTTCGAGCTCGGCCTGTTCGAGAAGCCCTACACCGACCGGCAGTTCACCGGCACCGTCGGCAGTCCGCAGCACCGCGAGCTGGCCCGCGAGGCGGTCCGCAAGTCGCAGGTGCTGCTGAAGAACGACGGCGGCCTGCTGCCGCTGGCCAAGGACGGCGGAAAGCTGTTCGTGGCGGGCAAGAACGCCGACGACATCGGGAACCAGTCGGGCGGCTGGACGATCAGCTGCCAGGGCGAGAGCGGCCCGATCACCCCGGGCACGACGATCCTGCAGGGCATCCAGGACGCCGCCGAGGGTTCGCAGGTCACCTACGACCGCCACGGCAACGGCGTCGACAGCAGCTACCGCGCCGCGATCGCGGTGGTGGGCGAAACCCCCTACGCCGAAGGCAAGGGTGACCGCCCCGCCGGCATGGGCCTCGACCAGGAGGACCTGGCGACGGTGAAGAAGCTGGAGGACAGCGGAGTTCCGGTCATCGTCGTCACGATCTCCGGCCGCCCGCTCGACATCGGCCAGAACATGCCCAACTGGGACGCCCTGCTCGCCTCCTGGCTGCCGGGCACCGAAGGCGCCGGTGTCGCCGACGTCCTCTTCGGCGACCACAACCCCACCGGCACCCTGCCGATGACCTGGATGAACTCCGCCGACCAGCAACCCATCAACGACGGAGACGGCCAGAAGCCGTTGTTCCCGTACGGCTTCGGCCTGCGGTACTGACGAGGTGGAAGTCCCCTGGCCGCCGAAACGGGGCCGGGGGACTTGCCCAGTTCGAACGATCACGAGGTCTCATCGGCGCAGCTGCCGGCGAAGGCCGAGTCTGCGTACCGCTTGATCGCGGTGCTCAAGGCGCCGAGTTCGTGCATCAACGCCGCGCAGTCGGTTCGCGTCAACCGACCGCTCCCGGCCTTGAACGCGGCCTCGTCCAACTCCCACTGCGCCGAGCGCAACACCACGGCGATCGCCACCTCCCGCTCACTCACCGGCCGCGCTCGCAATCCCCGCACCGCGGTCGCATCGTCGTCGGATGCCCGGACCTCGCCCACATCACCGGCTGTCCACAAAGGCCGACCTCGTCCCACTCCCCCGCGAGATGAGTCTCCAAGTCCCGCAACGACCTCGACGGCAACCACCGCCGCCGAACCACTTCCCTCAACACCGTCCCGCTCATGCGGGAAAGATCGGTCGTTGGCGACGACGCAATGGGTACGGTTCGTACCTCTACCCGATCAGTGGACGCCGATTCGGCTGGCGAGCGATCGCGCAGCCGCGGCCTTCCCCGACGGTGGCCGGTCGAGCAAGTTGTGGCCGAGTTCGCGCGCCCAACCGTTGTACCGGGCCGTCTCGGGCGCTGTCCGCTCCGACAGGTCGAGGGTCGCCAGGACGGCGTCGAAGTCCCCCTGCAACGCGTGCACCCGCGCGACCTCGATCAAATGCCGTGCGCGACGCGGGATCGACGCGATTTCCTCTGGCGCGGAATCAGCGGCGCGCCTCGCCTCACCGTCCCGGCGCAGCTCGACGCCGAGCGTCACGGCGTTCGCCTTCATCACGGGCAACCCAAAACTCGTTTGCACGTGCCGGTATTGAGGCCCGAGCCGCCGGGCGATGTGGTGCGCCTTCTCCCAGTGGCTCCACGCTTCGCCGTGCCGTCCACGCCGCGCGTAGGTCAGAGCGTTCTCCGCGTGCAGGGCCCCGACGATGCCGTGCCAGTCATCGGGCGCTGGTTCCAGGTAGGGCTCGATCTGCGCCATTCCGCCATGAGCAACGCTGATGGCCTCCTCCCACCGACCCGCTTCCCGCAAGGCCTGGACCAGCGCCCACGCGCCGCACGCCATCTCGTACGGGTCGTCAGCTTCCTGCCCCTCCGTCACCGCGCGGTCGGCGACCAGCCACACCAGCTCAGGCGCGGGCTGGAAAGCCACGTAGAAGTCAGCGAGCCGGTAAACGCCCGCCAGCGCTCGCCGCGCCTCCCGGCGATCCTCGCCGTGACGTACGCGAACGGCCCGCTGCGCGTCGCGAATCAGTCCCGGCAGCAACCTGCCGAGCTGGGTCCGGTGATCTGGCGAAGCGTGCCGCACCTTCCACGCGGCTGCCAGCCGCTCGCGCAGGTGCGCGAGATCCACCGGGCGGGAGTCCGAATCCAGCCGGTACTCGGTCAGTGCTGCCTGGACCTCGTGCAACGCCGCGTGCGCCACCGCAGGAGCGAACCGCGACACCGACACCGCCTCACCGTTCCCGGTGAGTTCGGCCAGGTCACGGATGTCGAGAGCGTGGGCGATCTTGGTCAGCATCTGCAGCTTCGGAGTCTGCAACCGCCCGGTCTCGACAGCCTTCACCCACTCAGCAGACCGGTCGACGAGCCCGCCGAGCACTCGACGGCTCATCCCGACCCGCTCACGCGCCAACCGGATGCGCGCACCCACAGAGGAGCTCACACCCCAAGCGTAGCGATGACCCGATTAGCTGACGCCCAGCGATCGGGTGGCACACCGGCGGCGAGGCGGCGACGGCCACCGGCGGCGATCAAGCGGTTCAGCGTACGAAGGCGGTGAAGAGTTGCAGCCAGGCGGCCCTGAGGAGGAGACGGGTGGTGCCCGCCCTGTCTTCGTCGGCGGTTCGTTGCCGGCGGATGTTGCGCACCAGGAGATCCTCTTCGAATCCGTCAGGCCGGGCGTCGTCGCACATCGACCTGGAACTTTCGACGCCTGGCAAGACTCCGTTGTCTCGCCAGGCCGCACACCCGGCCGAAGCGCGGGCTGCGATCGATACCTTGGCGGTTACCTGGCGTTTACGCAAGGGCTTTCCCGGGCCGAACTCCCCCGGTTGATCGCGAACTGACGTCTGACCTGCGAGGATCGAACGCGAGCAAGCCGATCGGGTGGAGCAGCGGCTGATGCTGCGAACGGCGGCTTGCGCTTCGAGGCGACCAGGAGGGCACGAATGCACTACCGGCATCTGGGCAGCAGCGGCATGGTGATCAGCGAGATCGTCTACGGCAACTGGATCACCCACGGCTCCCAGGTCGAGGAGAACGCCGCCGTGGCGTGCGTGCGGGCGGCGCTGAACAACGGCATCACCAGCTTCGACACCGCCGACGTCTACGCAGGTGGGCGCGCCGAGGAGGTGCTGGGGCGGGCGTTGAAGTCCGAGCGCCGCGAAGGCATGGAGATCTTCACGAAGGTCTACCACCCGATGGGCGACGGCAAGAACGACCGCGGGCTGTCCCGCAAGCACATCATGGAGTCGATCGACAACTCGCTGCGCAGGCTGCAGACCGACTACGTCGATCTCTACCAGGCTCACCGCTACGACCCGGAGACTCCGCTGGAGGAGACGATGGAGGCCTTCGCCGACGTCGTCCGCAGCGGGAAGGCGCACTACATCGGGGTCTCCGAGTGGACCGCCGAGCAGATCCGGGCGGGCCACGCGTTGGCGCGCGAGCTGCGGATCCCGCTGGTGTCCAACCAGCCCCAGTACTCGGCGCTGTGGCGGGTCATCGAGGGCGAGGTCGTGCCGGCGTCCCGCGAACTGGGAATCGGGCAGATCGTGTTCTCCCCCATCGCGCAGGGCGTGCTGACCGGCAAGTACCGGCCCGGTGCCGAACCGCCGGCCGGTTCCCGCGCCACCGATGAGCGCGGGTCGACGTTCGTGGCCCGCTACCTGCGCGACGAGGTCCTGGAACGGGTCCAGCAGATCAAGCCGCTCGCCGAGGAGGCGGGCCTGACGCTGGCGCAGCTGGCGGTGGCGTGGGTGCTGCAGAACGACAACGTCTCGGCCGCCATCATCGGCGCCTCGCGGCCGGAGCAGGTGTCGGAGAACGCCGTGGCCGCAGGCGTCGAGCTCGACGAGGAGCTGGTCGCGAAGATCAACGACGTGCTCGCCCCGGTCGCGGTCACCGATCCGGGCAAGACCGCCGAGAACGCCCCGAAGTCCCGCAGCTGAGGTCTCGCATCGCCCTTCCGGGCGTGCCGACGAAGCCGTAACCTGCGACCGTTGGCCACGACCCGGGAGGGCGACCATGCGACCGAAACGCCTGGTGGACGCGGTGCTGTTCGACACCTTCGGCACCGTCGTCGACTGGAGGACGGGCGTCTCGCAGGCGGTGTCGGAGTTCTCCGGCGACGTCGATCCGAACGAGTTCGCGCTGGCCTGGCGCGGCCGATACCAACCCTCGATGGCCCCGGTCCGCAACGGCGAGCGGCCGTTCGTCGACCTCGACGTCCTGCACCGCGAGAACCTGGAGGCCACCGCAGCGGAATTCGGCTTGTCCCTGGGCTCGGCGGATCCGTCCGATGTGGACTGGCTGAACCGCGCGTGGCACCGGCTCCCGCCCTGGCCGGACAGCGTTGCGGGCCTGACCGAGCTCAAGCGGCACTTCATCGTCGGCCCGCTGTCCAACGGGCACACCGCACTGCTGACCAACATGGCCAAGCACGCGGGGCTGCCGTGGGACGTGATCCTCGGCTCGGACCTGCTCGGCACCTACAAGCCCGACCCCCGCGCCTACCTCGGCGCGGCGGAGATCCTCCGGCTCCCACCAGAACGCGTGATGCTGTGCGCAGCCCACAACATCGACCTCGCCGCCGCGCAGGAAGCCGGTCTGCGAACGGCTTTCATCCCACGCCCCGCGGAGTACGGACCGGCGCAGCGCCAGGACCTCCACGCCACGGGGTCGTGGGACGTGATCGCGCAGGACATCACCGACCTGGCGACGCAGCTCCGCGAGCACGTGGTCGGGTGAGCACCGGGATCACGAAGACCGGACGCATGAAAGTGATGTGAGTTCGCTTGTTGACGCCAGGAGCACGGGTCAGACATCCCTGGACGTTGGATGTCAAGCGGCGAGGTTCGTTCTCGGTGTGACCAGGCGGTCGCTTGGTCGTAGGGGGCGTGGGTTTTCAGGCAGCCGTGCAGGATGCCGACCAGGCGGTTGCCGACCTGGCGGAGGGCGGCGTTGTGGCTGACGTCGCGGGCGCG